>NZ_FXUE01000001.1:900000-1086136 GCF_900182935.1 Fibrobacter sp. UWB10
TAGCGGTCGCCGCGGTCGGGGGCTACGAACACGATGTTTCCGCGGGCACCCGAGGCGATGAGCTTTTTGGCTGCGGTGAATGCTGCGCCCGAAGAGGAGCCTGCAATGAGTCCTTCTTTCTTGGCGAGTTCGCGAGCGCCGCCAAAAGCGTCGTCATCGTTAATCTTGATGACCTGATCCACAAGCGACATATCCATGGTGTCGGCGATAAAGTCATTGCCGATTCCTTCGATGTTGTAGTCGCCATGTTCGCCGCCGCCCATAGTAGAACCTACGGGGTCTGCGAGCACACCCTTGATGTTCGGATTGCGTTCCTTGAGCGCCTTGAGAATGCCGCTGAAGGTACCGCCACTTCCTGCGCCTGCCACCACGTAGTCGATTTGTCCGTCCAAATCTTCGTAGATTTCGGGGCCGGTGGTTTCGTAATGGGCCAGCGGGTTGGACATGTTGCGGAACTGCCTGAGCGAAACAGAGCCGGGAATTTGAGTCAAGAGTTCTTCGGCTTTCTTTTCGGCACCGAGCATGCCGTCTTCACGCGGGGTGTTGATGAGTTCTGCTCCGAGAGCGCGCATGAGCGTCTGCTTTTCTTGCGAGAACTTGGTGGGCACCACGAATATCACGCGGATGCCGCGGTTGAGGGCAGCGAAGGCGATGCCGAGGCCGGTGTTGCCTGCGGTTGCTTCGACAATGGTTCCACCCGGTTTCAGGAGACCCTTTTCAATCGCGTCGTTCACCATGTAAAGGCCGGTGCGGTCCTTCACGCTACCCGAGGGATTCCAGAGCTCGAGTTTGGCAAACAGGTTTACACCTTCGGGGAGTCCCACGTGCGTAAGCTTTACAAGCGGAGTCTTCCCGATTAAAGATTGCATTGATTCATAGTAATGCATATTATGCTTCCTTCGCGGCGTTAATACCGGCGTTCAAATCCAAGATAATGTCATCGACTTTTTCGATACCTACAGACAAACGAATCAGTCCGTCGGTAATGCCCACCTTTTCACGAATTTCCTTCGGAATAGAGGCATGGGTCATGGTAGCCGGATGGCAAACAAGGCTTTCGACGCCGCCCAAACTTTCGGCGAGAGAAATCAGCTGCAGGGCCTTGAAGAATTTCTTGATGTCGTAACCTTCGTACAGTTCGAACGAAATCATGGCGCCACCGTTCTTGGCCTGTTTCTTGTTGATTTCGTAACCCTGAGCGGTCGGAAGGCCCGGATAATAAACATGTTTCACGGCTTCGTGCTGTTCCAGGTAGCGGGCAATGCGTTCTGCGTTTTCGGTATGGCGATCGAGGCGCACACCAAGAGTCTTGATACCGCGAATCAAGAGGAACGAATCGAAGGGGCCGAGCACTGCACCCACGGCATTCTGGTTGAATGCGAGACGATCGGCAATTTCCTTGTTGTTGGTCACTGCAAGGCCAGCCACCACGTCGCTATGGCCGCCCAGATACTTAGTCGCAGAATGCACCACGATGTCGGCGCCAAGTTCCAGCGGACGCTGCAAATAAGGAGTCATAAAGGTGTTATCAACAATGGTCAGAATTCCATGCTTCTTGGCGATGGCAGCAACACCTGCCAAATCCGTCACGGTCAGGAGCGGGTTTGCCGGGCTTTCGATAAAGAAGGCCTTCACATCAGGCGTCACCTTGGTATCGAGCGCTGCCAAATCGGTCGTATCTTCAATAGAATAGGTAATGCCGAGGTTCTTGAAAACTTTGTCCAGAACGCGGAAGGTACCGCCATAAACATTGCTAGAGATAATAATGCGGTCACCCTGCTTAAAAAGCGAAAGCACCGTAGAGGTTGCAGCCATGCCGCTACCGAAAGCAAAGCCTGCTACACCGCCTTCGAGGTCAGCAATCAGCGCTTCGAGCGCTGCACGCGTGGGGTTCCCCGTGCGGGAATATTCCCAACCGGTATTTTCGCCGAGACCCGCCTGCTTGTAGGTAGAAGTCTGGTAAATAGGAACGTTGACAGCACCCGTAACGCTATCGCCATCGATACCACCGTGGATGAGTTTCGTTTCAATGTATTTTGAATTCGACATTTTTGAAGTCCTTTAGCGCCTTGCGCCTTTTAATGTTTAAATTCGAATAAAAAATCCCGCTCCGGAGACAAAACCGAGCGGGAATCTGTTTTAGATAAAAGCCTAAAAACTAGTCGCCCGTTCGACATCGACCCCAACAGCAACAACACATGTTCATCAAGTTTTGAGTCATTTCTTATTTTCCTATAATTTACGTAGGGATAATATAGACAAAAACAATAACGCTGTCAACCAAAAATGGGTTATTTGGTTATACTATTTTTCTTTGGTTCGTTATAGGTTTTAGCTATAAGTCTAAAATTCGAGCCAGCCGGTGTCAAGGCCAGTCACAGGCACAATACGCTTCACATTCTTCTGCGCATCAGTAACCACGGCCATTCCCGTCAGGTAATTCATCCAGCGCTGAGGCGTAAAGGTCATCTTGCAAAAGTGCGTGAGGCACGGAACCACCCAGGCATCATGCGTTGCAAAAATGTTGAAACGACAATTTCCCTTTTCAAGCATCATCGAAAGCATCTCTTCGGAACGGGCAGGCAGCGGAGCAAAAGCTTCTTTATCGCCACGCGGGTTACCCTCAGCCTCATTCTTTAGCCATTCGCAAATGCCTTCGTAAAATCCGGCGCGCAACACCTTGGTATATTCATCGTAATCTTGAACAAAGTATTCCGCCAAGCAATCGAGCTTTTCGATATGCGGATTTTCAACGCCACGGCCCTTGCCTATGAATTCAGCCGTTTCGACACAGCGACCTACCGGGCTTGAATAAAAGCAGATATCGCCTTCGGCAGGAATGCACTTACCCAGCGACAAAGCCTGCTCGCGTCCGCGCTCCGTAAGGCCAACATGCGCACCGAAGTCAGGATCGTTGGGTGTAATATGGTTTCGTTCACCGTGACGCACCAACAGGAACACACGTTCGTCAGACGCAAGCGAAGCAAAGAAATCTACAGCGGGAGTAAAATCCATACCGCATGTCCGATGACAAAACTCAAGATGCCAAGCAGGAATCCGCAAATAATATCAGTCAGCCAGTGCACGCCAAAGTACACGCGCAAAAGTCCCCATGTGAGCGGCAAGAGCATCATGATCCAGCCGTACTGCGGAACCGCATAAAACACCGCCGAGGCCACCGCCAAGTTGTTCATGGTATGGCCAGACGGAAAACTGTACTTGTCGAGAGGCGGAACTTCCGCCTTGATTTGCGGATTCGCCGCAAATGGCCTCGGCCGCTTGGTCGAAAGCTTAACGCCCTCGTACAAGGCGAGCGCCACCACCAAGGCAGCAAGCGCCTGCGCCAAAATCGGCCAAAAATTGGTCCAGCCCAAATGCAAAAAGAGCACCATCGCAAACGCACCCCAAATGTATCCGTCGCCCAGGCGCACGTAAAACTTGAGGAACTTATTCACCTTCGGCGAAAAATGCCGATTCGTCCAATAGACCGAAACCCGGTTGTCAAACTCTGCAATTTTCTTGAACATCGGCGTAAATGTAGTTAATAAAATTCCTATTTTATTAGCCGTTAAAACTAAAAAGGAAACTACAATGCGCGTACTCGTTCTTAATTGCGGCAGCTCCTCGGTCAAGTTCGCCGTTATCGACACCCAGACCAAAGAATCCATCTCCAGCGGCCTCGTCGAAAATATCGGCGTGAATGGCCATGTGAAGGCCAAGGGCCCGGAAGGCAATATCGATTTCAATTTCGATTGCCCGACCCACGCCGAAGCAGTTGCCGAAGTGCAGAAGTTCCTCGCCGAACAGAAGCTCACCGACACCATCGAAGCCATCGGCCACCGTGTGGTGCTCGGCGGCAAGTACGTCAAGAGCGAAAAGGTGACGCAAGAAGTCATCGACTATATCCGCAGCATCACGCTGTTCGCCCCGCTGCACGAACCCGCACACGCCACCGGCATGGAATGCGCCACCAAGTTCTTCCCGGGCCTCCCGCAGGTCGCCGTGTTCGACACCGCCTTCCACCAGACCATGCCGCGCAAGGCCTACCTCTACGGCATCCCCTACAAGTTCTACGAAGAAGACAAAATCCGCCGCTACGGCGCCCATGGCACAAGCCACCGCTTCGTGACCGGCGAAGCCGCCAAGATTCTCGGCAAAAAGCCGGAAGACTGCTGTTTTATTACTGCTCACCTCGGTAACGGTTCCAGCTGCTCCGCCATTTTGAACGGCCAGTGCGTTGACACCACCATGGGCTTCACCCCGCTCGAGGGCCTCATCATGGGCACCCGCTCCGGAAGCATCGACCCGGCAGTGCTCTTCTTCATCAGCAAGAAGTACGGTTACGATATCGACCGCCTCGACAAGCTCGTGAACAAGGAATCGGGCCTGCTCGGTCTCTCCGGACTCAGCAACGACATGCGCACCCTGACGCAGGCCGCAAGCGAAGGCCACGTCGGCGCACAGATTGCCCTCGAAACGTTCGCCTACAGGCTCACCCGCGAAATCGGCGGCATCGCCATGGCACTCCCGCGCATCGACGCCCTGGTGTTCACCGGCGGTATCGGCGAGAACAGCAAGCTTGTCCGCAAGATGGCCATGGACAACCTCAAAATTCTCGGCTACCAGATCGACGACGCCCGCAATGAAGACAACGGCAAGAACTCTGGCCACATTATTTCGAAGGACGGCACGCCGACCGCCATGGTCGTCGCCACCAACGAAGAACTCCTCATCGCCCTCGACACCGAAGCACTGGTGAAGTAAGCTAGGAATTCGGAGTTCGGAATTCAGATTTGATTTCCGAACTGAATTTTCAATATTTATAAATTAAATGCTCCGCTTTAGCGGAGCATTCTTTGTTAATCCTGAATTTTTAATTCCGAATTCTGACTTCTGAAATCTGAACTATTTAATCGTCCATGTCTGCTTGTTCACCTGCAGGATCTTTCTGCCCTGCACCTGAGCGGCAGCGTTACGCACGTCAGCTTCGCTTACCGGGAGCTTGGCCTTCCACATCACGCGGCCCTGCATATCGAACAGTGCCACAGCACCGCGGTTTGCAAGGATTGCGCTCTGCCAGCTGGCCTTCGGAGCAGCGGCAATCGTCGGCCTGATAGAGGTCTTCGGATCAGCACTCAAGATCAAGCGGATAACGCTAGAGCTGGAATCCGTGCCATCTTTTCCGATAAGAGTGAACTGGAACACCGAGCCAACATCGTGTGTTTGACCGGATTTCGACTTCACAATCATGAGGCTGTCCTTAATTTCCCATTCAAGCACCTTTTCGGCAGCCTTCGACAACATCGAGAATTCCAGAGTATCGCCATCGGGGTCGTACATATACTTCTTCAAGTTGATCGTATCGAGCACGACTTCCTTGGCGCCAACATACACCGTATCGATACTCTTGTTGGCCCTGGGCTTATCGTTAACGCATTCAATGCTTGCCGGAATCACAAGTTCAGTCGTAGCACCCTTGGTATCCGTCGCAACCAAAATCAGTTCGGCTTCACCGCAAGCATCTGCAACAGAATTCACCATCAAGTTTCCGCTGTTGAACGTCGGAGCAAGCAGGCTATCGTCGCTTCTTGCCGTAAACGTCAGCGCAGTCACCTTGTCGGTATCATCGGTAAACCAGCTCTGAATTTCAGCCTTGGTATACTTCTTGGCAATCAGGAAGTCTTCCTTGAGGGCAGCAAGGCGCGTGCCCACCGTATCAGCTACACCCTTTACAATAGACGGAGCCTTGTTCTTGTACACAATGGTCAAGTTCACAATCACCGGTTCAGAGGTATCGCCTTCGGCATTCACCACCACATAGACAAACATGTCTTCGCCTTCTTCTTCGGGAGCGGCGTAAGTGAAGGAGCCATCTTCAGCAAGTTCAACCTTACCGTATGTGGCATCTTCAACCAGAACTGCAGTGAGCAAGGACTTTGCGTTGTCGGGGTTCTTATCGTTTGCAAGCACGCCCTTCTTCGCGGTAATTGCATTCACGGTATCCTGCATGACTTCGTAAGCGTCAGCCACAGCAATCGGCGGGTCTGCCACCGGAGTTACCTTCACATAGAAGAACACACTTGCAGTATCCTTACCGTCTACAGCAAACATCGTCACCTTGGCAACACCGTTTGCATTTTCAATCGGTTCCAAATCAACCACATGGTCCGTACCAAATTCGGCATACGTCACTTTGATAATGCCGCTAGACTTCACCTTAACAGGCACGGTTTCGCCTGCAGCGACATCCGGATCAGCGAACTGAAGGTTTGCAAGCGGAATCATGACCGACACCGGATCGAAATCTTCGGCCACCACAAGGGTATCACCAAGCTTATACGAATCTTCGCCGAGAGTCAAGGTAGAATCAGCAATCACCACGGTGAGCGGGTCATCTACATTGGTCACCTTAATGGTAACCGTTCCAATGTTACCCGTTTTCGGGTCATCTTCCTTGGATTCCACAAGCTGGTAGGTAAACACATCTTCGCCAAAGAAATCCTTTTCCGGCGTATAAGTGAATCCACCCGTCTTTCCGTCAAACGTCAAGGTTCCGTGAGCCGTCGGTTCAACAAGTTCAGCCGTAAAGGCATCACCATCCGGGTCGTAGTCGTTAGCCATCACGCCTGTGATAACAGTAGCCTTGGTAAGCTTGGTTTCTTCCTTAACCGTATAGGCATCGTCCACAGCAACAGGGGCGTTTTCACGGTCCACCGTTTCAATGGAGAATTCATAAGCAACCGACTTTTTCGTGGGATCGGTAGCCGTAATGGTGACAGCCGTAGAACCTTCCGGATTCGACTTCGTAATCAAATTGAGAATCTTGGTCTTTTTGTAGAGCGTATCGGCAAACAAGACGAGCTTTGCGTTTTCAATTTCTACCGCATAGGTGAGCTCTTCTTCGTCGGCATCGACAAACACCTTGGTAAGGTCGAGTTTCAAGGTGTCGCCTTCGTTCAGAATCACTTCGTCACCAGCAGCATAACCGGTACCAAGTTCCGGAGCATGCTGTTCGCAATTAGAGCCCAGCCATACTGCAGAAACCGAAATGGTATTCGTTGTTCCGTAGTCAGCTACAAAGGCCTGCTTGTAACCGAACTGGAGAGCCTGTTGCTTGGTAAGGTCCAAGGCCTTTGCTGTACCCCAGCCTTCCTGTTCCAAATCTGCGAACGCGATAAAGGTCGTCGTCATTTTTGTCGCAGCCGGAACCATTGCTCCGTAAAAATCGTAATCCTTAATGGTCGACTGTTTGAATTCCAGTCTGAACGGGACTTCCGCGGTATAGGTCAAGCACACGCCCGCATAATCTTCGAGCGAAATCACCCCGTTGCTTTTTGCCCAGGCAAAGCCCATGCCGGCAGCGCTGCTTTCATTAGTCTTGCTCACAGACAAAGTAAGCACTTTGCTCTTGTCTGTCGCCGTTGTAAGCGTAGCCTTTGCGCCAGCCGCTTCAGTTGCGGTAGCCTTTGCATCGGGGTAAGAATACCATCCGTTCACCGGAGGCACCATACCGTTTCCATCAGCTGCACTCCACACCGTTGCAGAAGCAGCGTAGGCAGAACCTGCCAAGGCGCACAATGCACCCATCCACGAAATCATCTTTTTCACCATAATCGACCTCTTCATGATTCCCAATTCAATCCATCATTCCAAATCTATATTCTGTTAGTTAATAATGCAACTTGGAATAATATGATTTTAAGGCTTTTTTATCCACGAATGTAAACTTTCCGAAACAGACTAGAACCGCTAGTCCGCCCCAAAAACGTTAACCTAACGCGTCGAGTTCTTCGTAGCGTTCGTAGGCTTTTTCGAGTTCGGCTTCGCGGTCCGAAATTTCCTTTTGGAGTTCCACAATTCGGGCTGCATTGGTGAACACTTCGGGCTTGGAAAGTTCCGTCTGGCGTTCGGCGATTTCGGCTTCAAGCTTTTCGATTTTTTCAGGGAGGGCAGCGTATTCACGTTCTTCGTTGTAGCTGCGCTTTTTCTTTTTGGCAGGGGCCGCAGCGCTTGCAGGCGCAGAGGCTACAGTCTCTTTTTCAGCTGCAATACGGGCTGCGTTTGCGGCTTCTTTATCGCGGACTTTCTTTTTGGCTTCGTAGTCGCTATAACCGCCTACCGATTCAAACACGTTTCCGCCGTCTTCAATCGCCAAAATGCTTGTCGCGACAGAATCTAGGAAGGCACGGTCGTGGCTTACGGTAAGCACGGTTCCCTTGTAGTCGGCCAAGAGTTCTGCGAGCAGGTCAAGCGTTTCCATGTCCAAGTCATTGGTGGGTTCGTCAAGCACGAGCACGTTACTCGGGTGGCTAAAAAGGCACGCGAGCAGCAGGCGGTTGCGTTCTCCACCGCTCAAAGCACTAATCGGGCCACGGGCGCGATCTGCCGAGAAAAGGAAGTCTTGCAAATAACTTAACACATGGCGCTTGACACCGTTCAGCACCACGTACTGCTGTCCATCGGCAATGTTTTCAACAAGCGACTTGTCTTCGCGAAGGCGGGTACGCATCTGGTCAAAGTAGGCGATTTGCAGGTTCGTTCCAAGTCGCACATCACCTGTATCGGGCGTGAGTTCGCCCAAAATCAGGCGCAAGAGCGTCGTCTTTCCCGAGCCATTCGGGCCCACAATACCAATGCGGTCTCCGCGGGAAACTTCGGTCGTAAGCCCGCTAATCAGCGGCGTTCCATCGTAAGAATAGCTCACATCGCTGAGTCTTGCCACCAGGCGCCCCGAACGGTCCGCCTCGGTAATCTGCATATTCACATTGCCCGTTCGGGTGCGGCGCGCTGCACGTTCTTCGCGCATTTTAATGAGCGCGCGCACGCGGCCCTCGTTACGGGTCCGCCGCGCCTGGATTCCTTTGCGAATCCAGACTTCTTCTTCGGCCAAGCGCTTGTCGAAAAGCGCATTCGCCTTGTCCTCTTCGGCCAAGGCCTGATCGCGGAACTGCACAAACTTGTCGTACGGAAAATCCCAACTGCGAACACGACCGCGGTCCAAGTCAAAAATACGGGTAGCCACGCGGCGCACAAAGGTGCGGTCATGGCTCACAAAAAGCAAGGCACAATTCAGGCGGGTCACGATTCCTTCGAGCCACTGGATTGCCGGAATGTCCAAATGGTTCGTGGGTTCGTCCAGCAGCAACAAGTCCGGGTCTTGGGCCAAAGCCTGCGCAAAAAGAGTGCGGCGTTTCTGGCCACCGCTCAAACTGTCATAAAGAGCCTCAGGATCAATCCCCGTTTTGCCCAAAATCGCCTCGGCATGAGTATCGTGGGTGCCGTCTTGCATGACCCCCGCCATGACCACGTCGCGGACCGTGCCCTCGATATGGGCCGGAATTTCCTGAATCATGCGCGAAATCTTAAGGCCAGACTTCTTAACAATATCGCCCGACTGGGCCTCGGCCTCGCCCGAGAGCACTTTCAGCAAAGTGCTCTTGCCGCAACCATTGCGGCCGACCAGACAAATCCGGTCGCCGGCCTCGATGTCAAAGCTCACATTGTCGAGCAAAGGGGCGTTCGCCCCGATGCGTAAAAGAAGGTTCTGGGCAGAAAGAATCGGCATAACCCAAATGTAGAATTATATTTATCTACCTTTTTACTGATTTTTTATTATAATTAAAAGTATGAAAACATTTTCGTTATCGAATCGTTTCGCAATCGCACTTATCGCAGGTAGCCTCGCCGCCTCTACCGCACTTGCACAAGGTGAATTTGAAGGTTCAGGCGAAATTGCCGACCCGAACTGCGTTGGCGACGGTTGTGGCTATATCTCAGCAGACCAAGTCTCAGAAGACCAAGCAGCCGTTCCTAATGACGAAAACGCCGAAAGCTTCTCTTACAGCGAAAACGGCGCCACCTCCGAAGAAGCCTGGCCAGACACCACGGAACAAGCCGCTGCAGAACCCGCAGACGAAAGCGAACCTGCCGCAGAGACTGCCGAAGTCGCGACCACGAACATCGACGAAGAAGACGAAGAATCCCAGCACTACGTTGCCGAAAACGCCGCCGAATACCGCGCCCGCAAAGAAGGTTTTTCAAAGGGCGTTCAATTCGGTATTCGCGCTACTTTGGGCGTAAACAAGAACTTGGGTAAAGGCGCCAGCGACTGGAACATCGGCCCTGAAATTGGCGGCGGCCTCATGGCCAAGCTCCCCCTCGGCAGAACCTTTGCCATTTCAACCGAACTCAACTTCAGCTACCGCCTGTACAGCTACGAAGGCAAGTCCGAATACGGTCAGAAAGACACTGACAGCAAGGACAAGGCCTACAGCAATAACGAAGCTAGCATCAACGAAGCGCTTTTTGAAATTCCGGTCATCGGTCAGTTCATCTTTGACGAAGACGGATTCTTTATTGGCTTGGGGGTAAACCTCGGGCTAAAGATGAGCGGAGATTCCGAATACAAGCAGAGCATCGAATACGAAGGCGAAGTCACCGACGACAAGCGTTCGAACACCGTTCCTACTGTAGGAGTGGAAGTTGGCGGCCTCTTCGACTTGGGCTATTCCGTGAACCGCTGGCTCGTTGTGGACCTTCGAATCATCCAAAACTTCACAAATTTGCTTGATTTAGACCTGATTGCAGAATCTACCTTGATGAATTCCAAGCTCTATACGATGCACATCGGTGTCGGAGCCACACTCCTGCTTTAAAATCGGGGCGTTTCGTTACACCCCAACGTAAGTAAAAAAAATTTTCTGCACTATTTTTACACGTTGAATTTATTTTATAGCCGGTGTTCACATGCTCATTTATTATAATTAGGCTATGGATTTAAAGAGATTGAGTGTAATTTTCGCCATGGCGCTGGCATTTTCTGTGCCTGCCATGGCTCAAGATAATTCCGATGACGACGGTTGGGTTAGTTCTTCTAATGAGAATTCGACTTACGAAGGCTCTGCGGATAGCGAATTTGCTAACGACGAAGAATACGCAAGTGCCTACGCCCGTTATAAAGCGGAAACTACTAAAAAATCCGAAATCAACCGCCTAAGAAACGAAGGATTCCAGCGTGCCGTGTTGCTCGGCATTCGCGTTCAGGGTGGTATCAACACCTTCTTGGGCGAAAATTCCGACGGTTGGAAGATTGGTTACCAGGGCGGTGGCGGCCTCTTGCTCAAGATGAACTTCATGATCAAGAACTTGAGCCTTGTTCCCGAACTCACCTTCAACTACAGACATTACTCTTACGAACAGGACATGGATGCCTACACCAACGAAGCCAGCATCGATATCTTCATGTTCGAAATCCCGATTATTTTCCGCTACACCTTTGAAGACTACGGCTTTTATGTGGGCCTCGGCGTGAACATGGGCCTTAAGTTGAACGGTTCGTCTGAATTCAATACTAGCGGTGGCAAACGCGAAAATACGGTCGCAACCTCCGGTATGGAAGTGGGCGGCGCTTTAGACATCGGCTATATGCTTACTCGTTGGGTCAGCGTGAACATCCGCGTGGTGCAGTGCTTTACGAGCCTCTTGAACAAGACGCTTGTTGCAGAAGAAGCCTTCTATGATTCTTCGCTCAACACGTTCTATACCACTCTCGGTATCAACTTCATGTTCTAAAAAAAGCTTAATAAAAAAAGCAGCCCTGAACTTTAAAGTTCAGGGCGTTTTTGTTTAGGGCATTTGCATGCCCAAGATTCTCTACTTCTTTTGCTTGATGCCGCGTGCGCGCTGGATTTCGCGTTCAATCAGGCGCTTTTCAACCGCGAAGAAGTCTTCGTTCTTCTGGATTGCATTCTTGTAGATGACATCGGCAAGTTCCGGTTCGCCAGCAAGGAGCGAAATCACGATGCAGTTGCGCAGGAATATGTCACCCATTTCGTTGATTTCGTAATGGTCAAAGAAGTCCGCTATCAGTAGTGCAGCCTGCTTGTAGATCCCCTCGCGGGCAGCTTCTAGAATATTGAACTCATCGGCAAAGCTACGCGGGAAAGCATTCTTAGCAACAAGCTCGCCTACCCTGTTATAAACTTCGTCAGAGTCGCGGGCTTCCATCGGAATGGCACGAATCCATTCGACATAGTTTTCGCGGAACTTCTGGTAACCGATAGAGGTTTCAAGCGCGGCCAGGCGCGGATTTTCAGACACGACGCTATCCAAGATAATGCTGTCGCCCTGGACAATCGTATCGACCTTGACAAGCACGCGAGAGAACGAATCCTTGGCCGCAGCCGCTTCAAGTTCTTGCATGTAAGAGAGCAACGACGTTTTCTTGAAATCGTCCTTCGGTTCAGCAAGCATCGCCTTCACGCGGGCGGGGCGGCGAAGCGCATAGTCTTCGGGATCCAAGTACTGTTGCCAGCAGACTTCGCAACTGTCGAACACATTCACAATGTGCGCTTCGGAATGAACGAAGCGGGCTTCTTCGGCCTTGTTGTCAACCATCGGAATGAACAGGCTATTCGGCTTCACGCCTTCGAGCAGCGACTTCAGCATCTTGTTCGTGAACAGGAAGTTCCTTTCGCCAAAGAATTCCGGATCGCGGTGAATGCGGTTGAATTCAGCCACAAGTGCTGTATCAGTCGAGAAACGCCCAATGCCTTTCTGGAATACCGGCTGGTCACTTGCAATCATGATGATATCAGGTTCATCGGTCGACTTGTACAAGCTCACGTACGGGAACACCGTATCGAGCGCCTTCAGAATATTCAGGAACATCAGGTCGTTGAATTCATAAGTCTGAATCCACTGCACCCAGAGGGCACCCGGTTTCATGTAGCGGCGCATCTTGGCATAGAACTCATGAGCGAAGAGTCCTGCCACGCCACTCACCCACGGGTTGCTGGGCACGCTGATAATCATATCGTACTGACGGCGGTTCGTATGGAAGAACGTGGTCGCGTCGTCAATATAGATATGGATGCGCGGGTCGTCATAGCCGCGGTAGTTCCACGGATAAAAGCCCTTCGCCAAATCCATCATGGCTTGCTCGATTTCTACGCAGTCAAAGTCCTTGAGCAACGGGTCAGCGAGCAAGTAATGCGCGCCCATGCCGCTACCGAAGCCCACCATGGCGGCGTCGTACGGTTCCGTCTTCACAGCCATCGGCATGAAGGCGGTTGCGGCCTGCGTCAGTTCATCGCTTGAAATCGGAGATTCGCGGTCCTTGCTCATGCTCGCATCGGCCTTACCGTTCGTCTTCACGTAGTAATGCACCGGCGATTCGTGGAAGCTAATCGTTGCCGTCTTTCCATCAATCACTTGAATTTTTTCATTCGGGTGCATGTTCTTGTAACTGCGGAACACGCCAGACGTAATGAGCGACGGATCGAACTTCACAAAGATAGCCGGCATAATCATCACGCACACCATGATGTAGAACATCACGCTGTAGCGGAAACGCTTGCGGTAAATCACCAGCAGCAAGAAACCAATTGCAAAGTCAAGCAATGCAGCCGTCACAAGTGCGCCCTTGAGCTGCAGAACCGGCAACAGCACAAGTCCACCGCCTGCAGAACCAATGATAGAGCCCAGCGTATTCCAACCGTAGACCTTACCAATCGGGGCTTCGCTCTTGAAGGCGCGAGTCAGAATCAAGGTAATCAGCGGGAGCGTCATGCCTGCAAAGAAACTCGTGGGAATCATCCACAACATCGAAAGCGCATACTTGAACAGGCTCCAGCAAACGTAACCGTCAGAGGTCGGATTGAAAATCTGGTTTGCCTCATTCATCATGCCCCAGAAGGGCTGATGGAAGTACAGCGTGCAAAGTGCAAAGAAAGCCATGAAAATCTGCGCCATCGAAAGCACAATCAAGCTGTCTTTCTTAAGCAGCTTGCCGCTTACCGCAGAACCAAGCGCAAGGCCCAAGATGAAGGCCGAAAGCATCTGGTCAAAGCTATGGCTCGAAGAACCCAACAACAGCGACAGCAAACGAATCCAGACAATTTCATAGACAAACGAAGTAAGGCCAGTAATCGCCGCAATCCAGAACCAAGTGTTCTTCGGCGGCATGGCAAGCTTGTGTTCGGCCACGTAGTCTTCGTCATGAACTTCGGGCGCATCGTCATCTTTAGGCGGCACAGGCGAAGTCGCAATGCCGATAAAGCTAAACACCGCAGCCAGCAAGAAGTTGATAGAGGCGGCCACGCACAAGGTAGCGTGGTTACCGATTTCAGGAATCAACAGGTAGCTTGTCGCCAGAATACCGATGGCAGAGCCCAAGCTGTTGGTAAAGTAAAGCATCGGGAGCGAAACTTCGGCGCCACTCTTGCGCATAAGTCCCGCTGCAATAAAGGGAAATGTCATACCGACCGCAATCGCAATCGGGAGCGTCGAACCCGTGGCAAGCACGACCTTCGCAATTTCTGCACCGCGCGGCGTCAGCGAAGCCGTCCATGCAGAATCGTAGAATATTCCCGTAAGCCAAATGTACAGCGGGTGGTACGCAACACCGCCAATACCGATAGCCAATTCCACCAAGCCGTATCCCAAGAGCGGGCGCTTGGTTTTCTCGACCATCTTGCCTGCAATAAAGCTACCTATGGCAAGGCCGCCCATGTAAATGCAGAGCGTGAGCACTTGGCCGTAGCTAGAATGCCCCAAGAAGAGTTTAAGGTAACGAGCCCACGAGCCTTCGTAAATCAGGCCCGCAAACCCGGACAGGGCAAACAGGAAATAGACTAGGATATTCATATCCTAATTATAGTAAGAAGTAGACAGTAGGAAGTAGGAAGTATTTAGTTTGGTCGTATAACTTGAACAAACGCGTTTTTTACTTCTTTTCAGCTTTTTCGACGGCGACTTCGGCTTTTTCTGCCGCTTTTTCGGCTGCAGCCTCGGCAGCCTTGATTTCGGCCTTCCACGGGGTAAGGCCTACCACATTATCGACCGGGAGCGAAAATGCGATTCCCTGGCCCATGGTGTCAAGCCCCGCCTTCTGGTAAAGGGCGTGTAAAACGGCATCCTTGATCTTGGCATCCACCAAAATCATCACGATTTCCTTTTCAGGCTGAATCGCGATATGGAAAAACGACTCGGCTTCCTTGTTCGCCGTACCGCGGGCATTCAGAATCGTACCGCCGCGGGCACCGGCATCTTTCGCCGCTTCCATCACGGTTTCAGAGAATCCGGTATTCACAATGCAAAAGATGACTTCGTGATTGAATCCGCTCATTTTTCGTTTCTCCGTACCGCATCGCGGTTGTCGCTTAAAAAGTTAAAAATGGACTTGCCAATAATGCTTGCCATCGGAATCGTATAGGCAATACCCTTGCCGCCCACAATCGTATTGAACTTCTCGGCAAGGCTGTCAAGAGCTGCGCGCAGATTGTTCTCGCCAATAATGCTGATAATCACGGCGCGGTCCGAATCGGCAAGGCCCATGGCTGTTGCAATTTCACGCGGAGCAGTACCTTGGCCAAACAGCACCATCTGCATGTTCACGCCAAAAGACTGGATGTGGTCCATGTAAAAGTCCGCCTTGGCACGGCTCACCACCGTAATCAAAATCTTGAGGCGGTTCATGGAAACCTTGGCACGCGTGCTCCCGCGCAACACCCTGTTTCTTATTTTCTTTTCTACATCCATGGCGCCCCCTACATAAAGTCGATAATCTGTTCGTCGTCGGCATCCTGAATGCGACGCATCATCATGCGGTTACGGAGCGCCGTCGAAACGGTAGCCCTGAAACCGAGCACCTGTATAGTAATCAAGGGCGTCATCGCGACCATCGCGACAATACCGAAAGCATAATTCAAAATGGAATCGCCTCCGTCACGCAGGCCCGCGCATGCACCAATCGCCAAGGGCAGAATAAAGCTAGAAGTCAACGGACCGCTCGCCACGCCACCCGAGTCAAACGCAATCGCGGTATAAAGCTTAGGCACAAAGAACGAAAGTCCAAGCGAAATAAAGTAACCCGGAATCAGGTAATAAATAATCGGGAACCCGACAATAATGCGAATCATCGAAAGGCCAATCGAAATTCCCACACCCACTGAAAGTGCAATCAGCATCGAGCGCTTGGTCACCAAGCCACCCGTTACCTCTTCGACCTGCTTGTTCAACACATGCACCGCAGGTTCTGCAAGCACCACCACCAGGCCAAGCACAAAACCAGCCACCACAAGCGCACGTGGCATGGCACCCAGTTGCTTGCCCAATTCAAAACCAATCGGCATGAATCCGACCGCTACCGCCGTCAAGAAAACTACCAGGCCCACAAACGTGTACACAATGCCGAACGCCATCGGGATAATTTTGGCCCAAGAAAGGCGAAGCACTGTAATCTGGAGCAGCATAAAGAACACCACAATCAAGCCAAGCGCCACAAGCACTTCTTTTGCAACGCCTAAAATGACCGGCAAAAAGTTCATACCGAGACTTGCGTCAATCGAATACGCCGACTCCGAAAGCTGGTACGTCAAATCGCCCTTCGAAAAAATCACGAGCCCCATGAGCGCAATAATCGGGCCCACCGAGCAAAGCGCAATCAGGCCGAAGCTGTTTTCATTCGCGCTTTTACCGCCAATAGCCCCAGCCACACCCACACCGAGTGCCATAATGAAGGGAACCGTAATCGGGCCCGTGGTCACGCCACCCGAATCAAAAGCCAACGGCACGAACATGTCCTTCCCGAAGGAAAGCATGAGCATGCCAAACATGAAAAGCATCAAGTAAAAGAAGATAATAATCGTCGAAAGATCGCGTTTAAATACAATCTTGATAATCGAAAGCGCCAAAAAGCAACCCACGCCAACGCCAATTGTCGTAATCAAGAGTGTCGGTTCCACCGCCGCACGCACCTGTTCGGCAAGCACTGACAAATCGGGTTCTGCAACCGTAATGAGCACACCCATCACAAAGCACACCGAAACAAGCAGCTGCAGGCGCCTGGATTTGGTAAGACCCGACCCCACATGTTCGCCCATCGGGGTCATGGCAAGGTCGGCACCCAGGTTAAAAAGCCCAATGCCCACAATCAAGAAAATCGCACAAATCGAAAAAACAGCAAGTTGCTTAAAGGACAGCGTCACCAGCGGTGTGCATGACACCGCAAGTACAATCAGCGTAACCGGCAAGACCGAGCCAAACGCCTCTTTCAACTTGTCCAGCAAAATCTTAAACATTTGCGGGAAATATAGAAAAACGCAAGAAAACGCAGATTTTTATAATTATTTTTCTAAAAAACATGCAACCAATGCAACTTTCGGGGCATCTAAAGGGTACAATGGACGAAAAAGTGATTCTTCAACACCTTAAGAGCGGCAGCCGCGAAGCGTTAAGCCTACTTTGGCAGGCGCAAAGCGCGAATGTGCTGAATTTGGCATTCCGAATGCTGAAAGACCGCGACGAGGCCGAAGACATTATGATGGACATTTTTGTGCAGATTCCAAAGAAAATTCAGGGTTTTCAGGGGCAATCGGCACTGGCAACGTGGCTTTACAGGCTCACCGTCAACGAATGTCTTATGAAGCTCAGGGCACAAAAGCGCCACCGCGAACTCGAAGAAGAACACATAGACGTCATCGTAGAAGACGCTCTCGGCAAAATCGAGGGCTTTGACACGAGCGATTTCGATCCGGAACTTTTAGAAATGGGCCTGAACGCGCTCAACGCCGAAACGCGAAGCATGCTCTGGCTCAAAGATGCCGAAGACTTAGACGTGAAAGACCTGGCGGAAATTTACAAGAAGCCCGAAGGTACCATCAAGGCACGCCTCAGTCGCGCAAGAGCTTTTGTTCGCAACTACTTGAACGAACGCAAAGAAAACGCAAAAAAAGGAGCTTAACCATGTCTACTAAAATTGACTTTTCGAAAATGGAGCGGCTCACTCCTCGGGCAGACTCGTGGGACAAAGTTTGCGCCCGCCTCGACGCCGAAAACGCAAAGAGCAAGATTATCTCTATCAAGAGCTGGTACAGCGCTATTCCACTGGCTGCAAGTTTTGTGCTTGTGAGCCTGACTGCGGTTTTGCCGTCTTTCACCAGCGATATCGAACAAGAAAATTCTTCCGCCGAATATGTTTCGATCAACAATTCCGCACCGTCCGAAGTTTTGAGCTGGTATGAAAGCCTCGGCAATTCGGCAAGCGACGAATTCGAAACTTTGGAAGAAACTGTTGGCTTTAGCTATTTAATAAAGGAGTAACTCTATGAACGGAAACAAGCTCTTCGCGGCAAGCATTGCGATTCTTGCCCTCGCCCTGGGATTTTTCCTAGGAAACCTCCATATTGGAGGCTGTTGCTGTAGCGGCATGGGTATGTCTTGTTGTAAAAAAGGCGCCCCTTGCGAACACAGCGCCATGAACGCCCCCTGCGACTGCACCAAGGGTCTGCCCTGCTCTTGCGAAAAGAACGGACAGCCCTGCCATTGCCCGAACTGCGCCAAGCACGGCCATAAAGGTCCGCATGAAGGCCCGCACGGTGACTTTGACAAGGGTCCCGGCCCGAAATTCAAAGGCCCGAACTTTGAAGCAATTGATTCTCTGCTGCAGGTAACGCCGGAACAGAAGGCCGCCATCGAAGCTAACCGTGTGAAGGGTGATTCCATTTTCAAGGAACTCCGCAAGAACAAGCACGAAGCCGAAAAGGCTCTGGGCGCCGCCCTTGAAAGCAAAGATGCCGCAAACATCGATGCCGCCAAGGCAAAGGTGCTTGACGCCGACAAGGCTTTGCTCGAACACCGCATTAATGGAATGGCTGCCCTCGGCAAAATCTTGACAGCCGAACAGTTCGAAAAGTTCACTGCCTTCCATAAGGAACAGATGAAGAACTTCCGTGGGCATAGGAAAGGACCGCACCACGGCCCGCACGGCAACCCGCCTCCTCCGCCTCCGGCTAACTAAAATTTGACTCCCTCAAAAAGCAAAAAGTCCTCGGCATCGCTGTCGAGGACTTTTCTTTATTTCAGCTAGAGATCCTGCTCCTACGAACCTAATTCAACTATGGCTCTAAAGAGCCAAGTTTCATATATCGACTCGTTACACTCGCTCAGGATGACACGTTCGTGTCATTTCTTCATAAACGAGAGATTCTGCGCGACTCGGAAAATGCCTTCGGCGCGGTGCTTGTTACTGGCCGACACGCCGTTGAATGTTTCCAGGAACCTAGTCAGTTCAAACACGCCACCACCCTGCTTAAGCACATGGACCGCGCAAAGCGAAATAACGCCGAGCGAAGAGTTAATGATATCGAGGTCCGTATTTGCCAACTGGAATACCGCAAGCTGGTAGGCATCTTCGGTATTTCTCTTGATAAGCCTGTCGATATCACCCAGCGTCTTGAATCCAAACGAAGCGAATACGCTCAAAAATCGCGTCAGCGATGTCTCGTGGATTTCGGCCTGATTGATGGAGGCGATACGCTTGTTTAACATATCGAACGGACGCAATTCCAGATAGTTTCCGAAGGAATCACCGTTGAGTTCGACTTCGTCAAAACAACCCGAACTCACCAGGGATTGCACATGGCGGCGGTAATCGTTGATGCCTGAACGAATCAAGCAGAATTGTTCGTCAATCAATTCCAGCATTCCCGCCAAGCGGTTCAAGTTGCGCAGGTATTCCTTGGGAACTTCGAAGCCGGACTTGTAACCCGTATCGTGATCCAGCACCGCCCACACATGCTGTAAGGCCGTACGCATCTGCACTTCAAAACGGACCTCGTTCATTTGCGGATAGTCGGGATCAAAATATTTTTCTTTGGGCAAGCGGCAAATGTAATGCAGCGAATTATAGCCGAAACTGTCAATCTCGTGCATCTTGCGCTTATCGATACTATTTTCCCAATCGATTTCGAAAAGGCGGCCCACAAGGGCGGCTACTTTATCGACTTCATCGCTGTAGAACGTAATGACGCGAACGCCTAGAATATCCGTCAAGTCTGAAAGAGAATTGTACTTGCCCGACTTGCGTTCGAGTTTGCCCGCAAGGCTGTCTTCGGCCTTAACGCGACCTTCGATGGCGTTGATGTAGATTTTATTTTCTTCGATACTTTCGCGAAGAATGCGCTTGACTACCCGCAAAAGCTTTTCAAAAACGATATGCTGTTCGTGATATTCTTCTAGAATCAAGGTTTCTTTAGGCGGTAGACGATAGTCCTTCTTTTCTGCGTCCATGACTCACCTTACTTCTTGAAAACCTTGTCGATGGTTTCAGTGAACTCATCGTAAGCGAATGTTCCCTTGAGGCTAGCAAGAGCACGTGCAAGCCCGCGGAAATGCCATTCGTGCGAAGCCTTGTCTTTGACGCAGAACAAGTCCCACACCTTGTCGCCAATCGCTTGGTAGTCGCGATAGATAGCACGGATATTGCTTAATTTATCTGCAAGCGCTACAATTTTGACATCGTTCGTTGCCGTCGAGAGGCGTTCAATCGCTTCTTCTTTACGCAGGCGCCAACTTTCCTGACGGCTCTTGCCTTCAAATTCAATGTCGGATTCTGCCTCCACAAGTTCTGCAATGCGCTTGCCGAATTCGCGTTCGACATCCTTGAGCGTCACGTTGGTATCTTCTACCGTATCGTGCAACACTGCAGCGGCCAAAAGTTCCTGGTCGTTGGTCATGGTGGCAGCAATCGAGACCGCTTCCATCGGGTGAACAATGTAGGGGAACGCCTTCCCCTTGCGTTCCGCCCCCTGGTGAGCCTTGACTGCAAAAACAATCGCTTTGTCGAGAATTGAAGTATCCATGACACTAAATGTATATAAAAATTTTTCTAAATTTACCCTCGCAACAAATACCCGCGCAGCGGAAAGGATTAATCTATGTCGAAACTGACTGATTCTACGGAATGGAAGGCACTTGAAGCCCACGCCGAAGTCGCCAAGACCTGGCACATGAAGGAACTCTTCGCAAAGGACCCGGCTCGTGCCGACAAGTTCAGCGCCGAAGCCTGCGGCCTTTTCCTGGACTACTCCAAGAACATCATCACTGACGAAACCATGGCCAAGCTCCAGGACCTCCTGAAGTCTGCCGGTTTCGAAGACATGCGCAAGAAGTACTTTGCTGGCGAAAAGATTAACACCACCGAAAAGCGCGCCGTGCTCCATACCGCTCTGCGCTACAAGGGTAACGATCCGATCTGCGTCGACGGCAAGGACGTGATGCCCGAAGTTCGCGCCGTGCTCAAGCACATGGAAGAATTCACCAAGCTCGTACGTACCGGCAAGTGGAAGGGCCACACCGGCAAGTCCATCAAGTACGTGGTGAACATCGGTATCGGCGGTTCCGACCTCGGTCCGGTGATGGTGACTGAAGCCCTCAAGCCGTATGCTGAAAAGCCGGCTGCTGGCGAATACTCTCCGGAAGTCTACTTCGTTTCTAACATCGACGGCACTCACATGGCCGAAACCCTCAAGAAGGTGAACATCGAAGAAACGCTCTTCATCGTTGCTTCCAAGACCTTCACCACTCTTGAAACCATGACCAACGCCGAAACTGCTAAGGCTGCAGTTCTCAAGGCTTTCAATGGCGACGAAAAGTCCATCGCCAAGCACTTCGTGGCTCTGTCCACCAACACCGAAGCCGTGTCTGCCTTCGGTATCGACACCGCCAACATGTTCGAATTCTGGAACTGGGTGGGTGGCCGTTACTCCCTGTGGTCTGCAATCGGTCTTTCCATTGCTCTCCGCATCGGTTTCGACAACTACATGAAGCTCCACCAGGGCGCCTACGAAATGGATCAGCATTTCAAGACTGCTCCGGTCGACAAGAACCTCCCGGTTATCCTCGCCCTCATCGGCGTGTGGTACAACAACTTCTTTGGCGCTTCTAGCTACGCCATGCTCCCGTACGACCAGTACCTGCACCGCCTCGCAGCCTACTTCCAGCAGGCCGACATGGAATCCAACGGTAAGACCGTTGATCGCGATTCCAAGCGCGTGAACTACCAGACTGGTCCGATCCTTTGGGGCGAACCGGGTACGAACGGCCAGCACGCCTTCTACCAGCTGATCCACCAGGGCACCAAGATGATTCCTTGCGACTTCATCGCCCCGGCAAACAGCCACAACAAGGTCGGCGACCATCACCAGAAACTCCTCTCTAACTTCTTTGCACAGCCCGAAGCCTTGATGAACGGCAAGACCCTCGCCCAGGCTCAGGAAGAACTCCGCAAGGACGGTAAGTCCGAAGAAGAAATCGCATTCCTCGCCCCGCACAAGGTGTTCGAAGGCAACAAGCCGACCAACTCCATCATGATGGATTACGTTTCTCCGGAAACGCTCGGCGCCCTCATCGCCATGTACGAACACAAGATCTTCACGCAGGGCGTGATCTGGAACATCAACAGCTACGACCAGTGGGGTGTTGAACTCGGTAAGCAGCTCGCCAAGAAGATCCTCCCGGAACTTGCCAAGGCCGATGCCGAACTCAACCACGACAGCTCCACCAACGGTCTTATCCGCTGGTTCAAGGCTCACCAGAAGTAAGCTGAAGCAAAGCACTAGCCGTGACCCGAGACGACAAGTATTAACGAGTCGTTGAGGGGAGAGTGAGCGAGAGTCCAAAGGATCATCCTTGGACATCGAGCGAACGGTATGTAAGGCCGCGACATAAAAGTCGCGGTCTTTTTTATGTATTCGCCCCTAGCATTTTTCTTGTAATTTGTTATAATTTTTACATTGGGTTATCAAGAAAGGAGATTGCTTGCCATGTTTGCATGCAAAACATTTACCCCGCGAATTATTTCTGTATTAGCTGCTTTTTCGATGGCAGGTTTTTTCCTATGTTCCTGCGGCGACGACGAGACCAAAACCATTACCTCGACCGAGCCAATCAAAGAAGAACCTGCTCCCGACACAACAACAGCTTCTAAGGCTGATTCTACAGACAAAGCTTCTGCCGATTCCACCACAAGCACGCCTGATTCAGCAGCTACAGTCGAAACAACGCACACCATTTTCGGTTACGCCAACCGAGGCCAATACTTTATCGGGAGCGAAATCGTGCTGCGCGAATTAGACAGCACCCTTGCGCAAACCGGTATCGTCCACCGTTCAGTCATCGCAGACACTTTAGGCGCATTTATCTTTCCTGATGTCAAGCTGACTCAACCTTACGTCCATATCGAAGTCTTAGGCAAGTTCAATTCCGTTTGCTACGAATCTTCCTATAACGGAAGCAATTTCTTAGGATCAATCGAAACCTACGCAGACGTTCGCAAAGGCGACACGATCAACCTGAACGTTTTAACGCAAATGCAAGCCAAGCGCCTCCCTCGCTATATGGACAAAGGCTATTCATTCGATTCCGCCATGTCTACGCTTCAATCCGAAATTTCTGCGCTCTTAATGCTTGATACGTTGCATACAGAATTCAACAAACTGAACTTGGTAACAGAGCAAAGCGAAAGCTATTACCTGTTAGGCGCCACCATTCTTGCCGAAGCTTATATCCATGAAGACAAATACTTTGACCAAATGCTTGACCATGAGGTTCTAAACGATTCCGTTACGTCAGGATTATGGAAACAGGCATACAGCGCCGCCAACGACAAAGACTGTTGGAAAATTACGGAGAATTCTAGAAAATACGGCTACCACTTTATCATCACTGACGCCAAGAAATACCTCAACCAAGTTTGGGTTGCAAAATACGCTCTTGGTGAATGCACCGCCGAAAACCAAAACGAAATCAAATCCCCCGCATTCAGCAGCCACGCATACAGCTTAATGTATTGTGACTCTACCAAGTGGGAACAAAGCTCCGGAAATTGCGGCACACTCGATAAAATTGCCTTAAGGACTTTTGAAGGTGATACGATTGCCGGGCACCTGAACCCAGCTCCTTACTGTGAAGATGTTTATTACTACTGGGGTACTTTCCAGGGTGAATACATGTGGAGAAAAGCCGACAACATCGAAACAGGCCTTAATCTCGCCTGCGTCGATGGCACCCGCGGTCTTTACGGCAAGAGTGGCAAAAAGTGTTACTACTGCGACGGAAACTACTGGCGAGATAAAGAAATGACCGAATGCGATGAACACATTGTTTCTGTCGGGCATACAAATTAATTGGGGGACACGATGAAAAGATTGATCACAGGTATTCTTTTGGTAGGCGGCCTCCTGGCGGGCTGTGGCGAAGATTCTTCAAGTGAACCGCAAAACGAACCCACAAACGAACCTACACAGAACGATGAAAAGGGCAAAGACGAAAAGGATTCTAAATCTGATTCCTTGGCAACCTCCGATTCGCTTCCAACCGCAGATTCAATAACGCTGTTTAAAAAGGACAAGTTCACACTAATCACCGCACACTCAAAATGGACCGAAGCATCCATACTCGAATTGAATTCGGCGCTGGATCTTACAGGTCGCGAATTCATGGTCAAGGCAGAATGCGACTCTTGCGACTTTTTATTCAAGAACTTAAAATTGCAATCGCCATACGCTCTCTTGAAAGTCGAAAAAAGAACTTCCAACACCGTTCCCGAAATGAGTTTTATAGACCTGAGCAGAATAGATACAGCCTACGTCAATTTGCTCACCTTGTTCGAAAGCAAAAGAATCCTGAAGCTCATGAAGGACGGGCTCCCAGCAGATTCTGCAGAAAGAAAAGCCCAGCAAGAAGTCTTGAGTGATCTTCTCGGCGAGACATTCGATATCAAACTTTCAAATCAAATTTCTCGTAACGATAAAGATTCCCTAACCCAGAATATCGTAAAGGCATTCTCTATCGGCAACATCTATTACCATACCGGCCTTGAAAGCCTATTCGAAGAGACCGGCAAATGGGAAAAAGACAGCCTTAAACTCATATTCGCCGACTATGCAGCCCGATTCTTCGGATACCTGTACAATAATGAAGAACCCAAGCCCGAACGGAAAATCGGGTCGCGTATTTACGGCCTAATCTACGGCTTTGGAATATGCGACAGCAAAAACATCGATTCCGTAAAAGTCAATGCGGATTCCAGCAGCGAAAACTTCAAAGAAGCGTTCTTGTGCAGCGAAGAATATGGTTGGCATATACCTAGCATTTATTTCTCTAACACCTACGGCTGGGAACCTGGCTACGATGGAGAAATAAGACCCGGAAACGCAGATGACTTTTTTAGTTACGCCTACGATTCTATTCAAGGCAAATGGATTTCGCCCAGCATACAAAACGGCATAGCCTGCGTTACCTCAATCCTAGGAAAAGTCATAATAACAAGTGATTCATTAGTTGGTTTCTATTCTATGCCCTACAGAATATGCGAGGATTTAGGCTATCAGTTATTCTGGAACACGGCAACCAAAGAACAATATTACTCGCAGGGAATCGATTGCGACTCCGCCTACACAAGACGCCCGAGCCTCATCGATTCTACCGTACAGGTTCTTTGCTACGAAGGCAAATACACCGTAATCATGCCGACAGAACCTGATGAGCCGAAAGAAGAAACCTTGCTTGATAAAGAAGCAAAACTGATTTCCTGTGGCGAAGACGAAGAATCGTTCCATAAAGGCCAAATCGACACGACCATCTATTACTACTGTTACAAAGGCGACGTGGCCGTAGCAAACGAATTCGACATGATTATGGGGCACGGTTGCCACGCAGAACACAAGGGCTATTACACATACCAGAATTCTATTTATAACTGCAACGGCTTCTCTTGGAGATTCGCAAGCGATTCCTTGGTCACCGGCACTGTAGAAGACGAACGCGACGGAACCGTTTACGGGACCATCGGCATTGGCGACCAGATTTGGCTTTCGGAAAACATGAACCTGGCGATTGATTCTAGCTGGTGCCCCGAAGACAGTCTCGCAAACTGCAACAACTTCGGACGCCTGTACCGCTGGGATGTAATCCTCGGCGAAAACGCGCAGGTAGATAACATTTGCCCTGAAGGATTCCGCATTCCCACTAACGAAGAATTCGAAAAGCTCGAAAAATTTGGAAAGACTTGGTTCAAGAACAAGAGGGACACCCAGATTTTCCAGACCAATAATTTCAGGCCCGGCGAAGACTTGCTCGGATTCTCGCTTTATTTTGCCGGAAGCCGTAATCTTAATGGCAACTATAACGGATGGCGTTCTAGCACCAACTTGTGCAGCCAAAACCATTCCGATGCAGACTCAACCGCTTACGTTTACAGGCTTAGTAGCGACAACAGCGGAGATTTTATCCTCACCAAGCAAAAGCAGTACCTCAGCTGCAGCGTAAGGTGCATTAAAGACTAAGAGATTGAAATCACACAAAAGGAGCGCAGTTTTCTCAACTGCGCTTTTTTATATATATTTGCAAAGGGGAGTTTGAACATTCTGGAGATGTTATGAAGCTATCAAAGATTTTACCCCTTTGCATTGCCGGAGCATTCAGCAGTTCCTTTGCAGTGCTAGATCTCCCCAACGCACAACCGAAGGTTGACGAATCGTACTGGAAGGCAGCCCTCGACAGCACCTGGCAAGGACTTGTGCGCAGGAACATCAATCCCTATTCCGCAGGCAAAGGGCTCATTCACCGCCCCAAGAGTGAAACGCCGGGCGATGCCGTGAGCGAAGCCGTCGGATACGGCATGTTGGTCGCCTTGTATGCCAACGACCAGGAGCATTTCAACAGCATTTGGGACGCCGCCAACGAAAAGATGTGGGACGGTTGCTATTACAACTGGCAAATGGGACCCGACGGAAACATTAGCGGCGAAGGCGCCGCCACCGACGCTGAAGAAGACGTTGCGCTCGCCCTGATTTTTGCGGACAAGCTCGTTTCCGCCGGCAAATGGCAACCTTACACATCGACAAAGTTTAATTACGGCTACGCCGACCACGCCAAGAAAATTCTTGATTGCATGTGGAGTTCCCAGCAGATTACCAGCAGCGGAATTTTGGCACCGGGCGCAGGCTGGGGCGGCGACAATTTTGTGAACCCCGGCTATTTCTCACCCGCATGGTACAAGATTTTCGCCAAGTTTGACAGCAATGGCGATCGCTGGAACATGGTTGTCGACAAGACTTATGAGATTTTGTCAAAAAGCCCCGGCTACAGCATGGGCTTGATTCCTGACTGGATGCGCCCCGATGGCAATTGGGCCGGAAGCCTCGGCTACAATGCCTACTTTAACAGCCGCGCCTTCTTCAAAGACGCTATCCGTATCTTGTGGCGAGTGGCAATTGACGCCGTATGGTTCGATGAATCGCGCGCCAAGGACTTCCTCAAGAATTCGCTCGCCTTCATTAACAGCAAAGGCGGAGCCGCAGCTTCGAACTTCTACCAGATTGAAAAAGCGGGCGAACTTTTGCCAGCTGACGACATTTGGACCGATTTTAATGACAGCAAGAACGAAAGCACTTGGCGTTACCGCCGCGAACACAGCCACTTGACCGTTGGTATGTGGTCAACCGCAGCGCTTGCCGTAGGCGAATCTGCAGACCGTATCGCCTTCAGTGAAGAACTCGGTAAATTCTACGAAGGCGGAGATTTCTTTGGAAATGCCGTAGACCCCACCGGTGGAATCGAAGACACACTCCACAACGAAATGTACTTTGACCAGTTCCTCGCTTGGTTTGGTGCCTCTATGATGAGCGGAACTTTCATGAACGTGATTGACGCCATCGACAATCCCAAGGCAGCAACTGCGGGCGATTCGTCTTCATTGACCAAACCCGTAATCGGAATTGCTCACAGCCGAATCAAAGCAAGCGCAGACATCCGTTTAACCCATATGGGGAACGCCATTCTGTTCACGCTTCCCGAAGTCGCTGAATGGAGCCTTTACGACATGAACGGACACAAAATTGCAGAAGCCCGCGGCTCCAATTTCTTGTGGCAAAAGGGCAACCAAGGCGTCTATATTATAAAAGCCCGTTCCAAGGGAACGAGCTACATGCGAAAAGTCGCAGTCCGTTAAAAGGTTTTTCAGAAATCTCTCTTTGAATAGAACCGTGGTTTTGCCACGGTTCTATTTTTCCTTTTTCTTGTCGCGCCAAGCGAAGATATTCGCGAGTACCGTTCCGCTGATGGAATGGTAAGCGCAGCTCAAGGCGCAGGGCACCATGCAAAGAACGGCAGCTGGGTTCCTCGCCACATTTTCAGGGTTCGCAAAGAATGCCATGGCAAGCACCGTTGCCATGCCTGCATTCTGCACACCGACTTCGATAGCGATGGTCCGCTTCTTGGCGGTATTGAACTTGAAGAGTTTACCCACGCTGTAGCCAAGCACATAGCCCAGCGCATTGTGGCAGAACACCACTGCAAGCACCAAGAAAATCAGGCCGAGGCCATTTGCAAACAATTGCGGACGCACCGTCACAACGACACCGCCCACAATCATCATCAGGCCAATCACGCTCACTGCAGGCATATTCGACTGGATTTCTTTAAATACGGCGCGCTTGCCCAAGAAGTAGTTGCAAAGGAACCCGATGGTAATCGGCGCAATCGTCACATAAAGAATATTCAGGAACATCCCTTTCGCATTCACGTCAATGCTTGTGTCGGCAAGCCACAGCACAAGCAGCGGCGTCATGATAGGAGCAAGGAGCGTGCTGACCATGGTCATGCTCACCGAATAAGTCACATCGCCGCGGGCCAAGAAACTCATGACGTTACTCGAAACACCGCCCGGGCAGCATCCTACCAAAATAATACCCACAGCCAGATACGGATCCAGCCCGAACACCTTCGAAAGCCCGAAAGCGACAAACGGCATAATCGTGTACTGCGCAACCGCACCAAGCAAAATATGGAGCGGCTGTTTCATCAGGTTGCGGACATCGTCTGTCGAAATCGTGAGACCCATGCTCAACATGATGACACCGAGAATGATGGAAGATACATTCCCGTGAACCCAGCCGAAAGCGACCGGAACGAAGAATGCGACTACTGCGCTTGCGATAACAAAGGGGGAAGCGTAGTTAGAAAGCAGACAGCAAAAAGCCTTAATTACCTTAAACATGCTTTAAATATAAAAATACCCGTTCAAACGGGCAATTATGTAAGAAATTCAAATCCTTGCTAAAAATGGGTATTTTGCTAGATTTTTCACATGAACTTTCTTGAGCAGAAAATCCTTGCCGATGGTGTTGTCAAACCCGGCAACGTTCTTAAGGTTGACAGTTTCTTAAACCACCAGATTGACATTCGCCTGATGCAAAAGATTGGCGAAGAATTCAAACGTCGCTTTGCTGACGTGGAATTCAACAAGGTGCTCACCATCGAAGCAAGCGGAATCGCCATCGCGGCATTCATTGCATACCTAAACGATGTTCCGGTGGTATTCGCCAAGAAAGGCCAAACCGTCAACAGCACCGACGACAAATACGTCGCCAAGGCATATTCTTTCACGCACAAAAAGTTCAACGATATTTTCGTATCGCGCCCATACCTCAAGCCGACCGATAAAATCTTGATTGTCGACGACTTCTTGGCAGACGGCGAAGCAAGTAAGGCGCTCATTGACCTTGTAAAGCAAGCAGGCGCCGAACTCGTCGGCGTTGGCATCGCTATTGAAAAGGGCATGCAACCCGGTGGCGCAAAACTCCGCGCCGCAGGCATACGCCTGGAATCCATTGCCATCGTCGACAGCATGGACGCTGAAACCGGATTCATCAAGTTCCGCGAACAGTAATCGAGGCCCGCCATGAAAACTTCGAACAACATTTATCAGCTTGACGGACGCGTTCCCCTTTTGCAGGCAATTCCCTTCGGTTTGCAACACGTTCTCGCCATGTTCGTGAGCAACATTACGCCGATTATCATTCTCGCAAATGTCGTCGGAATCGAGAAGGGCCTTACTGCCTCGCTAATCCAGAATTGCATGATTATTGCAAGTATCGGCACCCTCGTGCAACTTTACCCCATCTGGAAAATCGGCTCTAGGCTCCCCATCGTCATGGGCATCAGCTTTACGTTCCTCTCCGTTTCCATTTCTATCGGCACGTCGCAAGGCATGGGCACCCTCATGGGCGCCGTTATCGTCGGCGGCATTGTCGAAGGGTTACTCGGTCTCTGCGCAAAATACTGGCTTAAGTTGATTCCGCACATTGTTGCCGCCACCGTCGTGACCTCCATCGGATTTTCACTCTTGCCCATCGGTGCAAACTCATTTGCCGGCGGCCAGGGTGCAGCAGACTTCGGCTCTGCACAGAACTGGATTGTCGGTAGCGTCACGCTCCTCACCTGCTTACTCACGCAAGTTTTCGCCAAGGGATTCCTCCGTTCGCTCTCTGTGCTGGTAGGCCTTATTGTTGGCTACATTCTCGCGCTCTGCATGGGAATGGTTGATTTCTCTGGGCTCACGAGCAACGGCATTGTCGCGCTCCCCCAATTTCTCCCATTCACTCCGGAATTTAATTTAGGCGCAATCCTGTCCGTTATCGCTATCTATCTTGTGTCCGCCACAGAAACCGTCGGCGATTCTAGCGCCCTTTGCAGCGGCGCCCTCAAGCGTCAAATTCACAAAGTTGAAATGGGTGGCGCCATCAGCTGCGACGGCTTTGTTAGCACCATCTCCGGACTTTTCGGCTGCACTCCGATTACATCGTTTAGTCAGAACGTAGGCCTCGCCTCACTCTCTGGCGTAGTGAACCGTTTCGCCATCGCCACAAGCGCAGGCATCATGCTTCTTGGCGGTCTCTTTCCGCCCATAGGCACGCTCCTCACAACCATTCCGCAAGCAGTTCTCGGTGGTTGCACCATTATGATGTTCGGTTCCATTCTCTTCGCCGGATTCGGCATGATTGCTAAAAGCGGATTCTCGCAGCGCAACATGATTATCGTCAGTTTGTCCTTAAGCACCGGCCTCGGATTCACTTCGGCATCTAAGATGTTCCAAATTTTCCCGCAGATTATTCAGACCATCTTCGCCGAAAACTGCGTCGCCGTGGTATTCATTCTCGCCGTCGTCTTGAACTTGGTATTGCCCAAAGAGAAAGAAGAGAAGTAAGCTTAAGAAGCAATCTTCCCATTTAAACAAAAAATCCTGTCTCTTTTTAAGGAGACAGGATTTTTTTAGATCCTTCGACTTCGGCGCAGTAGCTTGCGGCTACTTCACCACGATGTTCACGAGCTTGCCCGGAACGACGATGGACTTCACGACAGTCTTGCCGTTCATGAATTCCTTCATACGATCATTTTCCATGGCGAGTTTTTCCAGGGCGGCCTTGTCCATGTCCTTGGCGACACTTGCCTTGGCGCGGACCTTGCCGTTCACCTGGAACACGACTTCGACGGTGTTTTCCACGGCCTTGGAGTGGTCGGCTTCGGGCCAGGCGACGTTCGTGAGCGATTCGTTGTGTCCGAGGATGCTCCACATTTCTTCGGCGATATGCGGGGCAAACGGGTGCAAGAGCTTGACGAACGTTTCGCACGGTTCGCGGTAGCGCTTGTCCATCTTCATCATTTCGTTGTTGAAGATCATCAGCTGGCTAATCGCGGTGTTGAAGCTCATGTTCTCGATGTCGCTCGTGACCTTGATGACGGTCTGGTGCATCACCTTTTCGATAGCTTCCGGAGCGGTTTCGTCAACGTAAACCGGAGCAGCATCGTCATCGCCCACCACGGAGCGCCAAGCGCGGCCGAGGAAGCGGTTCATACCTTCGATGCCCTTGGTCTGCCACGGCTTCACGGCGTCCAGCGGGCCCATGAACATTTCGTACAAACGAAGACTGTCAGCACCATAGTCGCGCACGACGTCATCGGGGTTCACCACGTTCTTGAGGGACTTACTCATCTTCGCCACGATCTGCTTGAGCTCGATGTCGGTACCCTTCTTGAAGAACTTGCCGTTCTTTTCTTCGACTTCGTCGGTCGGGACCTTGGAGCCAGCGGCGTCTTCGTAAGCGAAGGCGAGAATCATGCCCTGGTTGAAGAGTTTCTGGAACGGTTCGTCGGTAGAGACGAGGCCGAGGTCAAACAAGACCTTGTGCCAGAAACGGCTGTAGAGCAAGTGAAGCACGGCGTGTTCGGCACCACCCACATAGAGGTCAACCGGCATCCAGTACTTTTCAAGTTCCTTTGCCACAAATGCATCGCCGTTGCAAGCGTCGATGTAGCGGAGGTAATACCAGCAAGAACCAGCCCACTGCGGCATGGTGTTCGTTTCGCGGATACCCTTGCGGCCGTTCTTATCGACGACCTGGAGCCATTCGGTAGCGTTGGCGAGCGGAGACTGACCGCCGTCACCCGGCTTGTAGTCCTTGAGTTCCGGCAAGAGCACCGGAAGTTCGGCATCATCGACGGTAGAGATTTCGCCATCTTCCCAGTGGATAATCGGGAACGGTTCGCCCCAGTAACGCTGACGGCTGAAGAGCCAGTCGCGAAGCTTGTAGTTCACCGTGGCCTTACCAATCTTGTTGGCTTCGAGCCATTCGATCACCTTGGCGATACCCTGCTTCTTGTTGAGACCGTTCAGGCAGAGCGTTGCATTTTCGCTATTGATGTAGGTGCCGTCGGCAGCCCAGCAAGCTTCGCCAGCGAGAACCTTCGGGCGAACATCTTCGGGGCAACTTGCATCCGGTTCCATAATGCAGATAACCGGGAGGTTGAACTTCTTTGCAAAGTCAAAGTCGCGAGTATCGTGAGCCGGCACAGCCATGATAGCGCCAGTGCCATAGCCCGTCAAAACATAGTCAGCAACCCACACCGGAATCTTCGTGCCGGTAAGCGGGTTCACGGCATAAGAACCAGTGAACACACCGGTCTTTTCCTTGGCAAGTTCCGTACGGTCGAGGTCGCTCTTCAAAGCGGCGGCGTGTACGTAGGCTTCTACAGCAGCCTTCTGTTCAGCAGTCGTAAGTTCCGGCACCATAGCGTGTTCCGGAGCCACCACCATGTAGGTTGCACCGAACAACGTATCGCAACGGGTTGTGTAGACGCGGAGTTTCTTTTCGGTCGGCTTGCCGTTAGCGTCGGCAATGGCAAAATCCACTTCGGCACCGAAGCTCTTGCCAATCCAGTTCTTCTGCATGTCCTTCACGCCCTGCGGCCAATCGAGCTTGTCGAGGCCCTTCAGCAAGCGGTCGCCATACAGAGGAATACGCATGAGCCACTGCTTGAGGTTACGGCGTTCCACTTCCTTGGTGCCGCACTTTTCGTGAGAACCATCGTTCAAAACTTCTTCGTTAGCGCAAACAATCTTGCAGTGCTTGCACCACCACACCTGAGCGTCGGCGTAGTAAGCGAGGCGCTTAGAATCCTTGTACTTGCGGACTTCTTCCTTGCCCTTTGCTTCCACGTCGGCAGGAATCGGGAGTTCTTCGATGGGGCGGCCCTTCTGCTGGTCTTCATCGAACCAGGTGCCGTAAAGGCGCTTGAAAATCCACTGCGTCCACTTGTAATACTTGGGGTCGGTGGTGTTGACTTCCTTGTTCCAGTCGTAGCTGAGGCCAAGGCGCTTGATCTGGCGGCGGAAATTGTCGCAGTTCTTCTTGGTGGTAATGGCCGGATGCGTACCGGTCTGGATGGCGTACTGTTCGGCAGGGAGGCCGAAAGCGTCCCAACCCATCGGGTGCAACACATTGAAACCGCGGCTGCGCTTGTAGCGGCAGATGATGTCCGTTGCGGTGTAACCTTCGGGGTGGCCCACATGGAGGCCTGCGCCACTCGGGTACGGGAACATGTCCAGGCAGTAATACTTGGGCTTGGACTTATCGGTGCCCGTCTTGAAAGTCTGATGTTCTTCCCAGTAGGCTTGCCACTTGGTTTCGATCTCTTGCGGATTATACTTAGCCATTTTTTATACCTCTAGTAGGAGCTGCAAGGTATGAGGTTTGAGGTCGCCGAGCCCATACCTCATAGCTCTATAATTTTTCGGGGGTAAAGATAGAATTTCTTACACATCGTTTACACATCCACACGGCAAAAGACGCCCATTTAACGGCTTTCTTATACTAAAAAAGGAGGCCCCACCACTTGCGCAGCAGGACCTCCCGAGGTGTTTGATGGACTCCTAACCCTCAAAACTTGTAAACAAAATTACAATAAAGGGTACCCCTTTTCAAGGGGTACCCTAGAATTTATTTTATACAAAAAACTTACACTTTGTCTAGCCTTTTTCAAGACTCTATTTTTCGCACAAATTAAAAATTTCACTTTTTTTGTACAAATAAAAATTTTTTTTGAGATTTGCTCAATTTAAAAGAAATTCTAGACAAAAGAAAAAAGTCCCTAGCACACTAGGGACTTTTTTCGTCTAAATCAGCTATTACACTTTGTCGAGAGCCTGAGTCAAGTCGGCAATAATGTCTTCGACATTTTCGATACCGACGCTGAAACGGATCAAATCAGGTGCAACACCAGCTTCAATCAACTGTTCGTCGCTAAGCTGACGGTGAGTGTGGCTTGCCGGGTGCAGCACGCAGCTACGAGCGTCAGCCACGTGAGTCACGATGCAAATCATCTTGAGGCTATCCATGAACTGGATAGACTTTTCACGACCACCCTTGATGCCGAACGTGAGAACGCCGCACGGGAGACCGCCCTTAAACTGCTTCTGAGCGAGTTCATAGTACTTATCGCCTTCGAGGCCAGCGTAGTTAACCCAAGCAACCTTCGGGTGATTCTTGAGGAACTTGGCGCAAGCGAGAGCGTTTTCGCAGTGGCGCGGCATGCGGAGGTGCAAGGTTTCAAGACCCACGTTCAGGAGGAAAGCGTTCTGCGGCGACTGAATGGAGCCAAAATCGCGCATGAGCTGAGCCGTAGCCTTCGTAATGAAAGCACCCTTGCCGAAAGCCTTCGTGTAAGCGAGGCCGTGATAGCTCGGATCCGGTTCAGTGAGGCCCTTGAAACGGTCGTGGTTTGCTTCCCAGTCGAAGTTGCCGCTATCCACAATGCAGCCACCCACAGCCATAGCATGGCCGTCCATGTACTTGGTGGTAGAATGCGTCACGATGTCCACGCCGAATTCAATCGGACGGCAGAGAATCGGAGTCGGGAAGGTATTGTCGACAATCATCGGAACACCGTGCTTGTGAGCAAGGTCAGCAAAACGCTTGAGGTCAAGCACCTTACCAGCCGGGTTTGCAACGGTTTCGCCGAAAACGCACTTGGTGTTCGGGCGGAAAGCCTTTTCGATTTCTTCGTCAGAGGCATCCTGGTCAACGAACGTGCATTCGATACCGAGCTTCTTCATGGTAACGCTGAAGAGGTTGCTCGTACCGCCGTAAATAGCGGAAGTGCTGATAAAGTGGTCGCCGGATTCGCAGATATTGAAAACGGCATAAAAGTTAGCAGCCTGACCAGAGCTCGTGAGCATAGCAGCAACACCGCCTTCGAGAGCGGCAATCTTGTTAGCGACAGCGTCGTTGGTCGGGTTCTGCAGACGGGTGTAGAAATAGCCCGAAGCCTTCAGGTCGAACAAGTCGGCCATATCGTTGGTGGTTTCGTACTTGAAAGTAGTGCTCTGATAGATGGGGAGCACGCGCGGTTCGCCGTTTTTCGGCTGCCAGCCGCCCTGAATGCACAAGGTTTCGATTTTAGACATTTTAGCCTCTTGTTAAAAACTCTTTTAAATATAGCCAGCAGCCCATTTTGCGCCGACTTACATATTTTTTATATAGGTAAATATAGAAAATCACTATTGCTTGTCAATGCGTTTATGCAAATACCCGCATACATAATTCCGATATCTACCTATAGTTTTTTACTATAACTAGAATTTCACTAATAAACACCATAAAAAGCTATTTTTGTGTTCAATGATCCCCTCTCGCAACAGTCTCGCCTTTTGGCATTTGCTCGCCATTATTACCATCACCTTTTGGGGCACGAGCTTCGTAAGCACGAAGGTGCTCTTGAATCATGGTTTTTCGGCAGTGCAAATCTTCTCGTTGCGTTTTGCGATTACCTACTTGATCCTTTTGGCGGCAAGTCACAAGCAATTCCGCAGCCAGAACTGGAAGCATGAACTGATTCTGTTCATCAGTGGCATTACCGGATGTACACTTTACTTTTGGACCGAAAATACGGCGCTTTCGTTTTCGCCATCAAGCAACGTGGCGCTCATTATTTGCGCGAACCCGTTACTCATTCTGATTCTCGGAAGCATTTTCTATAAAAGCGAACGACTCGGCAAGCGACAAGTTCTAGGCTGTCTTGTCACATTCGTTGGCATGGTATTGGTGGTTCTAAACGGCAAATTCGTCTTGAAGCTTTCGCCCGTGGGTGATCTGCTCGCCTGCAGCGCCGGAGTCATGTGGGCAATCTATTCGCTAGTCGTGAAGCAGCTGAACGGCAAATACAATTCACTGTTCATTACGCGCAAGATGTTTTTCTACGGCACCCTGATGTCTATTCCCGCCCTGTTTATCGAAGCGCGAGGCGATGTGTCGAAAGTGCTTGATATTCCGTGGCAGAACTTTATGGAACCCGTCGTCGCTTTTAACTTTTTGTGCCTTACAGTATGTTGTTCCCTGTTCGGATATCTTATTTGGAACAATGTGCTGAAACAGCTCGGCACAGTTCTTGCGAGCAACTACGGCTATGTAGCACCCTTGATTACCATGATTACGGCTGCAATTGCTCTTGGCGAACGCATTACGCCTATAGCCATCGTGGGTGCCGCCGCCATTATTGTGGGAATGCTTTTGGCGGAATTTAAGCGCAAGGCTTAATTCTTGATACAGCGGATAGAATAGGCGAAATAGCCCTTGCGGCCCGAATCCCTATCCAAATCATACTGGTTCGAAAGTATCCAAGCGTATGTAAGCGTGTTGCTACTTACTCCCCAGAAATAGGCCTTGGTGCCTTCGCCATCGCATTGACCGGTACTTGCGCGGTAACCACCCGGAACAGCAGAGAATCCAGTTGCATTCGTAGCGACAACATTGTCTCCGAAAATCGTATTTTCCCAAACATCGAGCGCACGCAGGGAACCGTTCTGGTCGCCGAATTCATCCTTTGCCGCATTGACCAAGTCCCACCAATCGCGTTCTGTGGGCAACGACCAGCCATCGGGGCAAGCCTCCTCGGCATCGAATTCTTGATAAAGGCGGCCATACTTCGTGCAGTTTGCGGGAATGTCATCATAGCAGAAGCTGGAATCCGTCACAAAGTTCAAGTTCTCGGCCATCCAAGTCTTGCCGCCGATAATGACAGTCTTGTAGCTCTTGCCGTCGCGGGAATCAGAGAGCGTGCCGTATTCTACAGCGGGGACTGTTACGGACGAACTTGATTCAGGCTCATCGATTTCGCAAGGAGGCATGTCGATTTCGATAAGCGCATCTCCTTCGCACTTGTATAGAATCTGCAAGTCGTAATCGTATATTGTGTTGCTATTCGGGCAGCTAATCGATTTACGTTCCATATTGCGCACGGTAATGTTTGCCATGCCATTCGTGAAGCATTCCTTCGCGGCAGAACTTGTAGGGAGCGTCGCAGAACTCGCGGGCAATGCCGCAGACGAAGAGGAAAGCGGTCCCGCCACATCGCCAGAACTTGCAGGCGTATTATCTTGTGAGTTTGTCGGCACCGGGTCGCTTTGCGGGCCAGAAGACGAATCCGAATCGCATGCGACAAGCGCAAGCCCCAAAGCAAGTGCTGCAGAGGCAGCAGAAAGTTTCTTGAAATCCATTTGTTTTCCTCCCTTTAAATTTCAGTAAAGCGGTCTACGACAGTGCCGTCAGAAAGCGTCACCTTGCTTTCAAAATCTTCGCGGTTGCGCACCCATAAGGTTCCCTTCGGGTGGTCAGGTGTTTCGTATTCACTGCGGTAAACCACAAGCGGTTTGACCGATTCACAATCGAGAGCGTCGGCGGTAACGACGGTGTAAATCATCGTTTCTTTTTTGTAATGGCGGTAGCGGTGATTGGCGATTGCTTTCGACATATTATTTCTCAAGGAACTCGAGCAGCTTGGGCATGAGCGCGGTCGCATCTTTTACGCCCATGTCGTAAAGTTCCACAAGCTTTGACTTGTCCTTTTCGAGGCGCGAAATCTTAAATTCGGCGCTCGGACGAATCATGAACGCAGAGCCCTGAGCGACACGTTCCTCTAGCGTGCGCAAGCACTGGTTGTAACGAATGTGGCGGTTCCTTGCCGCTTCGATAAACTTCGGGTACTTGCGGTAGAAAAGCTTGAACAGGGGAATCATGGAGTTCGGCTTCTTGACAAAGCCTTCGGGCTGTGTGACGATAACGACCTGCTTTTTGTAGCCCATGCCCGCAAATACTTCGAACGGAATGCTGTCGCCGACACCGCCGTCCAAGAGTTTCATGCCATCGACTTCTACGATATGGCTCATGAGCGGGAGTGAGGCCGAGGCGCGAATCTTGTCCATGTCTTCGGACTTATCCAAATCGCGGGTAAGCAAATATTCCGGGCCACCTGTTTCGAGATTCGTCGCGACTGCGTAGAATTTTGTTTCGGCTGTATTCTCGCGGAACTTTTCGAAGTCAAACGGATCAATGACACGCGGGATTTCGTTATAGCAATATTTGATTTCGAAAAATTCACCGGTGCGAATCAGGTTGCCCCAGCTCATGTAGCGCTTGCTCGCCGAATGAATGGTGTCGAGGCGCTTGTTGCGTTCGCGTTGTTCCGATAAATAGCTGCAAAGGTGCGTTGCACCTGCAGAAGTTCCGGCACATGCTCCAAACTTGATTCCGTTATCTAAAAATACATCCAGTACGCCAGCCGAATACGCACCACGCATGCCGCCGCCTTCAACAGCAAGCGCAATGTCCTTATACATCGCCATTAGGCATTCTCCATAAGCCACAAGAAATCTTTCGGATGTTCCACAAATTTTTCAGGATGCAACTTGTGCTTGGCAAAAAATTCTTCGCGAGTCATCCAGGTAAAGCTATCGACTTCGCCCGGCTGCGGCACAAGCGAATTCGCTTCGTCGTCGCTAAGGGAAATCTTGTAGACATCGTAGTATTCGTTGTCGAGGTAAGAGCCGCCGTTAAGCACGCTTTCGTGCTTAGCCTCGAATAAATATTCGAGGTCGCGCGAACTCTTGTGCACACCCAGTTCTTCGCGCAGTTCGCGCACGGCGGCATTCACGCTAGAATCTCCGGCCGAAATATGGCCCGCGCAACTTGTGTCAAAAAGTCCTGGATTGTTTTCTTTTACGCGACTGCGCAACTGGAACAGAATGCGGCCTTTGCTATCGAAAGCCCAAATATGCACCGTACGATGCCACAGCCCCTTGGCGTGAACTTCGGTGCGCCCGCGAGCATAGCCCGCCGGCGTTCCGTCCGCATTCAACACATCAATTTGTTCTTCCATTCATGACCTGTTCTTTAATCGCCATAACTATGCGTCTGTATTCGCGCATCAAGTCGTCATGACGCACACGCACATGGTCGTAATCACCTTCGTTGCAAGCATATTCCATCGACTTGGCGATACTTGCAATTTCTACCGCGCCAATAAACAACGACGCGCTCTTCAAAGCCTGCACCATCAAACGGTAACTTTCAAAATCTTCGTCTTTGAACAGCTTATTCAAAACAACGTCAAACTGCTTATCGACATAAGTCATCATTTTCTTGCGGTAAAGAGCTTCGTTGCGTTCGCAGCAGTATAGACCGACTGAAACATCCAATACATCGCTCGGCAAGTTTTCGTGTTGTTTTTTAGGCTCTTGCACCACAACCTTCTTGGCAGTCTTATCTTCAACCAAGGGCTGTACCGATATATCTTCTTTTTTCGGAACTTCATCGATACGGTGCACCAATTCCTTAGGCAAGTATTTCAGCAAAATCGCGAACAGCGCATCTTCATGAACCGGCTTTGTCAAGAAGTCCGCAAAGCCCATGGTTTCACAAATCGTCTTCGCAGAAGCGCTATCATCTGCCGTAAGCATCACAATCGGCGTATGCTTATTCGGATGATCGTCAAGCGTCTTCATAATCGTCAAAATATCCAAGCCATCGATAATCGGCATCGTATGGTCAAGGAATATCACATCGTAATGATTTCGTCTGAAGTTTTCGATTGCTTCCATTCCGTTCGAAACAGAATCGAACTTGGCAAGCGTTTCCTTCATAAGTCCGCTCATGACGCGCAAATTCATCGGAAGGTCGTCAATGGCAAGAATCGATGCGTTGGGAGCAAAGAAGTGAATGGATTCATTTTCAGTGGCCTGCACAAACTCATTATAACGAGTCTTGAAATCACCCATCAATTCATTCTTTACCACTTTCTGCGGGATAGCGATTTCTATTACCGGCAAACCATCTGCAATATGATCGCTCTTGATTGTACCGCCAAGTGCCACCACCAACATTCTAACAAGCGTAAGCGAAGCACCTGTCCAGCTGACACCTGCATCTGGGACATCAATTATCAGGTCAATCTTTTGCGTATTCTCTTCGCCATTTTCGTCTTCTGCCCAGCGGTAACCAATCTGGATAATATTCGCCCCATTCACCACAAGGCGTTCCGCATTGAACAAAATGTTGCTTATAATCTGCCACAGGCGCGATTCATCGCCTTCGAGCTGGGTCGGAATCGAAGAATCCACCAGCAATTCAAATTCCTCTGATTTCTTACGATGGCGTGCAGAACTATAGCAATCACAAAGAACCGCGAACAAATCATATTCCTTAATTGAAATGTCGAGACTGTTCGTGCGAATCTTGTTCATGTCCAAAATGTCATTCGACAGCAACAACAGTTCCTGACCAGACGCACGCATTTCAGAGACGTATTCATTCAAAGATGCATCCGAAGATTCTCTCAAGACTATCGCACCCATATTCAAGACATTCATCGCCGGATTGCGAATATCCTGACCTACGGATTCCATCATGCGCAAGCGATCCAGTTCATCGCTCAGCAAATGATTTTTCAAATTGTACTCGCGATGTTTGCGGACCAAGAAGAATCGAATACCAAGCCCTGTCAAGAACAGAAGCATCAAAAGGCCAACAACCCAGAACACCAAGAAAGACAGGCGATCTAGTCCGTTAGCAACATCTTCACCGGCAACCATTCCCACCAAGATAAAGTCATCTTGTTTAAGCTTGGCCATGTAGAAATAAAATACTTCATCGCCAATTTGAACATTCTTGGAAGTTGCAAGACCGCCACGGTCCATATCCTGGCGGAGCCAACCGTAAACTTTATCCACATCAAAATCGACCCAAGCAGAATCTTGCCGCCAGCTTCCAGTGTTATTCTGAATTAAGACCCTACCATCGTTATCGATAATCTGCGCAAAACATTTCTTTTCAAAGCAGTCTACATCAAAGAAATTTGTAATAGGAATATCGTTGTACTGTACGTACAATACATAGCGCACATTGTAGCGATTGTACACAGGCACGCCAAGCACAATTCCCATCTTGTCGCTATAGCAAATCGATTGATTGCCACGGAAAGATTCCATAATGCAACGGTAGCTTTCATCGGGCAAAGCAAACACTGATTTTTCCGTATATACCGTACCATCTAGCGCAATCAACCCGTAACTCGACTTTCCATTTTTCAAATCCGAAAGCGCCATAAAATCTTCGACATGTGAACCATCAGCCTCAATCTTACGGGCAATCATCGAAAGCGCATTCAAGCGCATGTGCAATTTTTCATTGGCAAGGTCTGCAATCAATTCCGCCTGCTGAGACACCTGCTTTGTCACATAGACATTCAAGAGTGCATCGAGCTTTACACGCAGCAAGACACAGACAAGGCACAGCACAAACACGACGATGGCAAGCCACACCACCATCTTGATGTTGATTCTTGTAGTTCTAGGGGTTAATTCCATCGACTACCCCCTCGACAAACCAATCGAACCGATGCAACATAGCATCATCTGTCATGCTTTCGCCCTCGCCCACGCGAACTTCGCCATGGTTATCAACAACCGGGCCATAAAACACATCGAACTTTCCTTGAAGGAGTCGAAGTTTTTCTTCTTCAACTACTTGACGAATCGGATCTTCTACATTTCGAGTCAATGGAGACAATTCCATAATTTCGCTTTCAAGGCCAAGCCAATAAGCCTGTCCTTCAAACTTATCCTGAATTACCTCGCGAATCTTCGGGATGTAGAAATTTTCCCAGCGCCAAACAGGAGCAGTCAAGAACCGATCCGGAAACCTCTTGGAATTGTCTCTGTTATAACCAATAATCCATATTTTATTATTGTCAGCAATTTCATACGGCGACAAAGCATCCACATGTGTCGTCATGACATCGATGTTGTGTTGTTCAAAAAGCGAGCGCGTCGCATCGGCAGACATCGACTCGTCGGTCCAAGAACCACTCCAACTGACATAAACTTTTGCATTCGGGTTTACTTTTTTCACGCCGAGCGTAAACGCGTTAATTCCACGAACCACTTCAGGAATATTAATCGCGGCGACATAACCGATTTCATTCGTTTTCGTCTTTAATCCAGCAACAAGCCCCGAAAGGTAACGCAGCTGGTACATACGGCCAAAAAAGGTGGAAAGATTCGTTGTCGTCTGCAATCCTGTCGCATGGAAAAATTTTGTCTCCGGATGGTTTCTCGCCTCAATCAACGCAGGCTCGCCATATTCAACAGAAGTTGCCACAACAATTTTCGCCCCATTCTTGATGGCCCGTTCCATCACTTCGCGCGCCGAATAATCGGTAGGGACATTTTCATAATAGGCGACTTCTAGATTCAGAACCGATTCGGCCTTCTGCAAAGCCTCGTAATGAGTTTCATTCCAGCTATGGTCATTGCGAAGCCCAGGCATAATCACAGCCACACGGACTTTTTTCTGTTCTTCCTGAAATTCCGTTTCCGGCCCGAACATGAGCAGAACGCCAACAATCATCAAAAGAGCAATCGTCGATGTTAGAACAACCCACCTCATCGATCCTCAAGCCCCCTCTGGATGTTTTCAATCAGTTCTGCATGCAAGGCCATCGCCAGTTCATGATTTTCCTGAATAACTTTCATTCGAGATTCGCGACTTGCATTTTCCAAATTGCGGAACTTGTCAGCCATCGACAATGCACCAATGGCAACAGACGAATCATAAAGAACATGCATGTAGAAACGGTAATTGTCCCAGTCCGAATTCTTGTAGCAGTTATCCACATTTCTGCACAACGGCGAACCCACATATTCCTGCAACATTTCTACATAAATTTCTTCGTCATCAGCGCAGTAATTCAAGCCAGCCTTCACATCCAAGAATTCTTCAAACTGTTTAAAGCGTTCGACTAATGTCGGGGCAGTAACAGAGCGCAATTCAATTTCATCATCGTCGTACACGCCTTTATTCTTTTGGTCAGGCGCAACCACGCCATCCATCATATTCGTAGAAGGCACCATAGGTTCCGACAAGTCTTCAAGCGTGAGTACAAGCTGCTTGGGCAAATACCACTTCATCGCACGGAACAAATCACGTTCCTTAAGCGGCTTAATCAAGTAATCCGCAAAGCCCTCGCCAAGGAACGAATCCTTCGTAAACGATTCCCCTTCCGACACAAGTGCAATAACAGGCGTGTCTTTATTCGGAGACTTCTCCATCATCCTCATTTTTCTATAGACATCTATACCGTCCATCACCGGCATCATGTGGTCCAAGAAAATCAAGTCGTAATGCCTAGATTCCACCAATTGCAAGCACTGGTGCCCGCTCAACGCCTCGTCAATTTTCATCTGCGAATTCTTCAAGAATCCACGGAACACCTTGAGGTTCAATTCCACATCGTCGACAATCAAAATGCGCGCTTCGGGAGCAAGGAACACATCGGCAAGGTCCTTATTCTTGCGAGTGGCATTCCTGTAACGCATTGCAAAGTCGCCCATGGGTTCGGTATTCAGCACCAGCTGCGGGATTTCTACCAAGAACGAAGAACCTTCGCCATAGCGACTGCTAACCGTCATCTGCCCGCCGCATTTTTTCAGCAGTTCCTGCGTAAGGCTGAGTCCAAGGCCCATTCCTTCGACGCTCTTATTTTCATTAGAATCGTCGGTAATGTATTTCCTGAAAATAGAGCCACGGTCTTCTTTTCGAATGCCAACCCCCGTATCCTTGACGGCGAGTTTCAGCATGATATAGTCATCTGTACGAAGCGAACCCATCGGAGGCAAGTTGTCAAAGCCCACCGACAAAGACACTCCGCCCACTTCGGTAAACTTGATTGCATTCGAAAGCAAATTGTTGATTATCTGGATAATGCGATTTTCATCGCCCCACAAGCAAGACGGAATATCCGGGTCGCAATCCACATGGAACGCAAGCCCCTTGGCCTTGGCCTTCGGTTCGTTTTCATTGAAACATTCCTGCAGAACCGAGAACACATCGTATTCCATTGATTCAATGCTCAAACGGCCCGATTCAATTTTCGAAACATCCAAGACATCATTTACAAGCGAAAGAATACTCTGTCCAGCACTTTGAATATTGTTGGAATACTCTTTCATGCTGTCGTCATGCAAATCTTTCTGCACAATGGTATTCATGCCAAGAATACCATTCATTGCCGAACGGATTTCATTACTCATGCTCGTAAGAAAAGCCGTCTTAGAACGGTTTGCGCGAATCAGCCTCATGTACTTTGAATACAGCGCCGTCAGCAACAATGCAATTAGCACATATATCAAGACAATAATCATTGCATTGCGCAAAATGGTCAAATGCAAAGGTGCCCAAAGCCCACGTTCTTCAACCAATCGGGCAACATACCATTCCCCTTGCACCAACGTCGAAAACACGCGATAGTCTTTGCCACGCAAATTGATTACAAACGGATCACCGCTCGCATACGAAATCGAATTGGCAAGCTTTTCTTCATCTGAGCCCCAGAAATCAGACGACTTGTAATTCCTACCGTTCTGGGCAATGTCAGTATGCGAAATAACCACGCCTTTTTTATCGATAATCACCAACATGTTAGACAAGTCGCTCTTCTTGACTTTAGCAAGCAAGTCCTTCAAATACATGTCTACAGCAAGAACACTCTTCCTATCCGAAAGGCGCAAGCTAATAGTCACCACCTGTTCGCCCGTATGCGGGTTTAAGTGCGTCGGAATCAATGCGACCTTGTCCTTTTCCATAGGAGCATTCTGGTACCAAGGACGATTCGAGGGCACATAACCTACGGCAGGAGTCCAACGCCCGCCATTAAAGAATTCTTCGCGCAGAATTCCGTACATATTGCACAAGGTAAAATCATCCGAGTGCTTGTAATATTCTGCTTCGGAAACGAGCAGAGATTCTATCTGCGCCTGCTTGGCACCATGATCCAAACTCTTTTCTGCAATGCGAGTAGTCACTCTTAATATAGATTCGCCCCGCGCCAAGAATCCATCGATCGCTTCGGCGTCTCGTTCATTCGAAAGCGAACCCGCATTCAAGATTTCTTGTTGAACCGTTTCGACGTAATCTCCAAAGACATACGCGCTGACTGCGGCAAAGGTTAGCCCCACTGCCACAAGAATTATCCCGTACAAAGCCCTTACGCGTTTTTCGCTTTCTATTGTCTTTGAGAACACAATCAAAATATAAGATATTTCGGGACAAAAATTCACTATGCTATATTTCTATACATGAAGTTCGAAAAAGATACATTGGAAGGCCTGCTCAAGACGGCAGAATCCGAGGGAATTTTCAACAAGGCGGTCGCCGGGTTTATTTTACCCGACGGTTCCCGCGAAATTTTGACGCTAAACACGCCTGAAAATACGGTTTTCGACATTGCAAGCCTTACCAAGGTATGCCCCACCTCCACACTCACCCTGAGTTACATTCTAGAGGGCAAGCTTTCGGTCGACACCAAGGTCATCGACTACATTCCAGAACTTCAGACCAATTTCCGCGAAGACATTCGCGTATTCCACTTGCTCACGCACAGCCTTGATTACCGCGTGCCCATGAAAACTTTGCGCACGCTGCCTGCCGAAGGAATTCTAGACGCCCTTTACACCTACCAGTTCGAAAAGGCGCCCGGCGCAGATTTTAATTACGGCAACCCTGCCAGCGTATTACTCGGAATCATCTTGCAACGCCTTACCGGCAAGGACTTGCAGCAGCAAGGCCGCGAGCGTTTCTTTATTCCGCTCGGCATGACACGTTCCGGCTGGGATCCGCTCACCCGCGACTGGAATCCCATCCCGAAGGCAGAAATCTCGCCCACTGAAATTTGCAGTTTCAGAGGTCGCGAAATCCAAGGCGAAATTCACGATGAAAGCGCTTGGGTACTACGAAAGCTGTTCCCCGTTGGTAGCGCAGGCATGTTCAGCTGCGTGCCCGATTTGCTAAATTTTGTACAAACTATTCTAAAAGACGGTATCGCAAACAATGGCAAACGCGTTATGCCCGCAGGCATTCTAAAAATGGTCAGCGAAAACGCCTTTGCGCTCGATTCGGCCAGCAAGTACTCTACCGCCAAGGACGCTTGCACCGCCCTCGGCTGGGAACTGAATAGCACCAAGTTCATGGGCACCAAGATTTCGCCACATACCTTCGGGAAAACGGGATTCACCGGCGCAAGCATTGTGGCAGACCCCGACAAGGGTGCCGCCGTCGTGCTGCTCAGCAACTTCACCTACCCGCACCGCGAAGCAAACGCCGATCGCATCCACGCCTTCCGCGCCAAGCTCTCCGACGCCTTCTTCGGATAATTCTATATTTGGGCGCGATGAATTTCGAGCCTACAGCACTTGCACTTTACGCCGCCTACTTCGTCTTAGGCGCAGTGGTAAGTCTTATCAACAGCATCGCGGGCGGCGGCTCTACCTTGAGCCTTCCTATCATGATTTTCCTCGGAATGCCAGCCACTGTTGCAAATGGCACGAACCGTATCGGGCTCATCATCGGAAATTTCAGTAGCGCATTCAATCTGGCGCGTCACGGCTATTTGAATAAGCGCATTTTCTTTCAACTGCTCACGCCCACCATCCTCGGTGCCCTTCTTGGAGCATGCTTCTTGGTACACATTGGCGACAAGCTATTCCAAGCAATTCTTGCAGTCGTCATCTGCCTTGTGGTTGTCATGAGCAACCTGAACAAGAATGTCCTGGGAAAACCGCCTGAAAATCCGCCTGAAAAGTTGACTTTCAAAGGAGCACTTGGATTTTTCGCCATCGCTGTTTACGGTTGCATCGTGCAAGTGGGCGTGGGTTTCGTACAAATTTTTGGGCTCACGCGCTACACCGGTCTTTCGCCCATCCAAATTAACGCCCTTAAAAATTCGCTCACCAACGTTTTCCTGGTGGTCAGCACTATTGCGCTCGGCGTGACCGGCAAAATTAACTGGCCCATCGCCGTGATTATGGCAGGTGGTGCCTGGGTCGGCGGCTATTTCGGTAGCTTCTTGCAGCGCAAAAAAGGCAACAAGTTCATCCAGCGATTCATTAGCGTTTGCAGCATCGGCATGGCAATTGCGCTTGTTGTGGACTTAATTGTGAAATAATCAACTCTTGATGTTCTTGTAGTGTTCGACTAGCTGCTTTAAGTTGAAAGCCTCTTTCTTTTCCTGTACGGTTTTCAATCCCGACATGATTTCGGCGAAGTAATTCGCCAAATCCGCATCGCCTGCCAAAAAAGCTTTTTCGCAATTCTCTTTCGCCACTGCGACAACATCTGGATTAAACCCGAGTGTAACGCCAAAGCGTTTTAAAGAGTCCGTCACGCTTTCGTCATTCGATTGATCATTTTCGACATCAACCATCTTGGCATAGCCCAAAATATCATCGACGATTTCATTGAGCACGCTGCTAGAATCCGTATAATTCAACCGCGCAAAACTGCAGTATACAGCTTCCAGATACATCTTTTTATACAAGAAATAATTGCGCAAGAATCTAAAACAGATAATCAAATCGCTCGCTCTGTAAGCCACCTTCAATGCAGTCACCGCGTCTTCGGCCACTTTTTCCCATTGCCCTTGGTCACTATGGATTCTCGCAAGCATCAGCCTGTATTTTGCCGAAGCCGGGTTCCACTTTGCCGCATTAGACATTCCCTTTTCTGCGTCAGGGTAATTCTCCAAATACAATTCCAAAAGCCCCGCCTGTCGCCAAATAAATTCCATCGGGCAACAAGAATGAACGTTCTTCACCAATCGATTTGACGGAGTCTCAAAATAATGGTGGTAAAGCGCGCGCTCCATTCTGCTAGAAATCGAAATATATTCAACAGAATCGTCAGAAACAAACGGATGATCTTCGGCCACCTTCGTCAAAGGCCTGATCATATCCAAAGCAGTTTGATAATCCTTTTCGCCAGTTTGCACATCAAGCGATTCCTGCAAAAGGCTCATCACGCCATCTCGGCCTTCAAAAACCTGGAGTTTTTTCCCAAAAATAGCCGCCCGGACACGAAACAAAGCTTCAGTCGTATTTGTTCTGTCAGCAAAAAACATATCATCCCCTATTTTGACAGATTCATTCTTGCAGAAATATACAATATCAATCGTCGTGAGAGGTAATGTTTTCCCGTTTTTCGCGACGCATGCGTGCACGACATTCTTCAAGTGTTTCGCCGAGGCCTTCAATTAATTGCGCCGCCAAGGCTTCGTCGCCGGCGGCGAGCAGTTCTTTTTGCGGGCGTGGCAGTTTCTTGATGCGTGCTTCCAGGCGCAACGCCTCTTCGTGGCTATTTAATTCAAATTTTCTTAAAATACATTCCGGCGGGAACGCCTTGGTAAACTTGGCTCCCTTGCCGGATTTATGTTGTTCAAAACGAGCTTCTACATCGACGGCATACCCCGTATAAATGCGGTCCCCCGCACAACGGAGCATGTACACAAAGTGCGGCATTACGATTCTTCGTGATGCGCCTTCGACACCAAGTTCATGTAGATGGTGCCAAGGATTGCGGCACAGAAGCTACCCAGCAGAATACCGAGCTTGGCGGAATCCTGACGGTCGCCCACCTCGAAGGCGAGGTTTGCCACAAACAAGGCCATGGTAAAGCCGATACCGGCAAGCATACCACCGCCCCACAAAACCTTCCAGCTGTAGCTCGGCTTCACCGACACGCCCACCTTTACGGCGAGCAGGCTGAACAGGAAAATGCCGATCGGCTTACCCAGAATCAAGGCCAAGGCCACCGCACCCATTACAGGCACTTCCACGCCACCAAGCTTGATTTCGACACCCGCGTTGCTGAGCGCGAACAGCGGCATGATAAAGAAGTTCACCCACGGTACGAGCGGCTTGAAGAAACGTTCCTGCATCGAGATACTTTCGCGAGCTCCGCGCTTCAAAAGCGTAAACACTTCATACTGTTCGTTGCGGTCCTTCGCTTCGCCCGAAAGAGCACCACCCACGCTGCCAGCGAAATGAGCAAGCTTGCCCTTCGCGAGCACAGGCTTTGCCGGCACCGAGAGTCCGAGCAACACGCCCGCAATGGTCGGATGCACGCCGCTCTTCACAAAGAAAGCCCACACCGCAATACCAATCACGCCATGCAACAGCAGGTTACGCACACCAATGCGGAACATCACGTTGATCAAGGCGAGCAGGGCAAATCCCGTACCAAGCGCAACAAAGTTCACGCCGTCGCCGCTCGGGTAACCGATCGCAATCACCAAAATTGCACCGATATCGTCGGCAATCGCCAGAGTCAAAATCATCACACGCAGGGCATGCGGCACCTTCTTGCCGAGAATGGCCATGCAACCCACCACAAACGCAATATCGGTCGCTGTCGGAACGCCCCAACCATGAGCCGCACTGTGTTCGCCATGCGGGCAAAGCAGCAAGTAAATCAAAGCCGGGAACAACATACCGCCAGCCGCCGCGATAATCGGGAGGCTCGCCGCCTTCGGGTTCCTGAGTTCGCCGTAGGTCATTTCGCCCTTGACTTCAAGCCCGATATTGAAGAAGAAAATCGTCATCATGGCGTCGTTAATGAGCCAATGCAAATCGGCCGAACCGACCCAACTGCCAATCGTCAAGGCAAACGGCATGTGCCAAACATGATGGTAAGATTCAGGACTGACATTCGCCCAAATCAGGGCCGCAATCGTCATGATAATCAAAACGATGCCACCGGTCGTTTCCACCTTCATCAACCGTTCCATCGGCGTGATGATTTTGCGGATGGGGGTTTCCGGGAACAAATCTTCAATCTTGTCGCTGCTCGTTACTTTTGCCGACATAGCTACCTGTAAATAGGGTTGTGTGATTCAGCCTTTCGCCTTACAAAATAATCATTTTTTTTGCGCGTGACCGCTCCAAGTTGCTTATTTTTCCATTTTTTGTATATGAAAGGGGGACGCCTCCCCCTCGTTCGCACCGCGCAAGCGCTGTTGCTCCCTACCCCCACTACGGGGAGGCCCCCGTAACGCCCCAAAAGTCGGCAAAACGACACTCAAGCGAATCGTTTCACCCTATTCAAAACAAGAATGAAGTCTTGCTTTCCAAATTCCAGATGTGTTCGCTAAAGGCATTGCCAAAATAGACTTTCGCACCTAGAGACTGCTGAATATGCTTTGTAAACAAATAACTCGCACCAAAATACTGGGCAAATATGTAGGGAAAATCAAACGCCAACGAACAATCTTGGGACCCGTTTTCATAGCACCTTATATCGCTATAAAGCCAAGGCGAAAAGACCGACGGAGCATAAGACAGGGAGAATTTCTTCGTCGGAAAAACATTTATATACGCTCCAAAATTTCCGTTCAATTTCCATTCGGAGCAATCGTCGCAATATAGACTATCAACCCACACGGAATTACCCCCCGCCATGTTACCTAGTTCCATATAGTTGACTTGGCTCACGGAGTAACTAACATTTGCATATCCAAACGAAACAAATCCTCCAACCTCGAAATAATCGCTATTGAATCCTACAGAGGACCGCATGCTAGGATAAGGGCTAAAGGCAACCCCAAATCCAATGAGGATACGCTTCACGTTAAGAAAATAATCCATCGCCCCCGTTACCGGGAAGGACTTGAAATGATAGCTTAGATCGGCCTTTATGTTTTCATCTTTAGGACATTCCTCACAATCTAAATAGAAGGAATTATTTTGTGTTTTATCATATCTGTTTTCCATTCCATGTAATTGCAGATGCCTATCGCTATAGTTGCGAACAGAAATATTCGCCTTCCAGACACCAGTCGAGTCATCCCCTATGGGGTATGCCAGTCCAGTAAATGTTTCAGGTACAAAGGCCTCAAAGGATCCTTTTTCAATATAACTGTAACTGCACCCCGCAAAAAGGAGAGCTAAAAACGAAAAAACAAGTCTTTGGAGCATTTTCACTGACATTTGTTCTAAAAATAACAACGTGATGCATCAATTTTCGCCAAAAGTCGAAAAAAAACGACTTTCTCCGGCATTTCATTTTTTTGTATATTCTTAGCGTAAAAAAGAGACTTTGAGATGTTAGATAAAGAAGTTTTAAAGACCGTCAGCCGCATTGAACTTAGCGTTCGCGGCACGCTCGACACCGTGATGACCGGCGCTTACCACAGTTCCTTCAAGGGGAACGGTATGGAATTTAGCGAGGTCCGCGAATACATGCCGGGCGACGACGTGCGTACTATCGACTGGAACGTGACGGCGCGTACCGGCACGCCGTATGTAAAAAAGTTTATCGAAGAGCGCGAAATGACCATGCTTTTGATGGTTGACGCCTCCAGCAGTTCGGAGTTCGGGTCCGGCAAGCAGATGAAGGGCGAAGTCATGGCGACTTTGACCGCACTCCTCGCATTCGCCGCCATCAAGAACAACGACAAGGTCGGCCTGCTGATTTACACCGACCAGGTCGAGCTTTTCATTCCGCCGGAGAAAGGCCGCAAGCACGTGCTGCGTCTTATCCGCGAAATTCTTTACTTCAAGCCGCAGCACCACGGCACGAACACTCAGGTGGCACTGGAATATGCCGGCAAGATTCTGAATCGTCGTGCCGTTGTCGTGGTGATGAGCGACTTCCTCGACGAAGGTTTCGAAAACGCCTTCAAGATTCTCCGTAAGCGCCACGACGTGCTTGCGGTCTCTGTCGTTGACCCGCGTGAAATGGAACTTCCGCCCGCAGGCCTTGTGGAACTTGAAGACCCCGAAACCGGCGAAACGCTCTTGATTGATACTGGTGATGCCACCTTCCGCGAAGCATTTGCCCGCGAGGCCAAGCGCCAAGGCAAGGCGACCAAGGAACTGTTCCAGCGCATGTCCATCGACTTCGTGCGCATCGAAACTCACGACGACTTCAAGGAAACAGTCGCCCCGCTTATCGAGCACTTCCGCCGCAGAGCGAAGGCCGCCCGACTCTAAACTGTCGCTGGTCTATACCCGAGCAACTTCATGCTATAAAGCGCAGTGCCCTTGCTGATGCTACGGACACCTGTAGCGTATCCGAAAATCTTACGCAGCGGGACTTCGGCCTTCAAGAAATGCGTCTTGCCATCGCCACCGATTTCTTTCACCTTACCGTCGCGAGACTGAATGTCGCCCGTCACAAGGCCTGCAAAATTCACAGGGCATTCCAGCGAAAGTTCCATCACAGGTTCGTACAACTGAACATCGGCAGGCTTGATAAGCTTGGTGACGGCATCGGCGCATGCCTTCTTGATCATCGGCGGCAAAGCGCCCTCGGTCCAAGTGAATTCATGAACTTCAAAGCACACGCCTACGAGCGGGCCCTTGCCGAGTACGCCGATTTCCGTAGATTCCAGAAGCGCAGAACGCACACCTGCCAAAATTTCGCGCGGGGCCGTTTCCAGGAATTCAGCCGAAAGGCGGATATCGTGAGCGTCGCTGTCGAGCGGTGTCGCCGAAAGCTTGATGGAAATCTTATGGGGCCCTAGCTGGAAGGTATTTTCGACCGGGCCCACGTTACGGCACAGGCGTTCTTGCCAACGGACTTCAGGTGATCCCGCCTTGACTTCGCAACCGAATTCACGCTTGAGTCGGGCTAGCAATACGTCGAGTTGCACTTCGCCTACCGTATGCAAATACCAGAATCCGCCATCGTCTTTTTGCACGCGGAAAGAGGGATCCATGCGGGCGAGGACATTCAAACTCTTTTCCACATGATGGTAATCTTCAGCCCCCAAGCATTCCACGCGAGTCTGCAAAAGCGGCTGGTACTTGTCACGGAGGGATGTTGATTCGTCATGGATTGCTTCGCCTTCGGCTCGCAATGACGTTCCGTCTAAATAAATCACCTGGCCAAGTTCAGTCTCAAACGGGCTACGCATGGCATAAATATCGCCCGAACGGATTTCGTCAACAGGCTGCAACAAGTTTGCTTTCAAGCGAGAAAATTCAAAACCAGCAGGCCATTCCTTGCGTTCCATATTCGTGTGGCTACGGAACAGCGAAATTTCGCCCACGCCTTTAAAATGTCGCAGTCGAATGACCTGGCCTAATTCATTTCCGCCAAATTCAGGTACATCGGGCAAGAAGAACGATAGCGCCGTTGTCAGGCTGCGTACCCCGAAGCCTTCGATAGCCGAACCTGCATAGCAAAGCGCATAGTCGCTATTCTTCGCCAGTTCTTTGAGCCCGCGCAAAAGCGTCTTGGGAGGAACCGGCTTCCCTTCAAGCGCAAGCTGCAAAACTTCATCATCAAAGTTGCTCGCGAATTCCACCGCCTCGGCGTAATGCTTCTTGATTTTCTCGGTGGAATCACTCACCTCACCCGATTGCGGCCAAGAATCGTCTACGACTTCTTCGCCCGAATCCGAATGAATCAAGCGACTTTTACTAAGCACATCGAGCACGCCCGACATGCGTCCGCCCTTGTATTCAGGGAGCGTCATGAGCACCGGGCGCACGCCCAGAACTTCTTCAATATTAATCAGCGTTTCGTCAAGGGAATAATCGGGATTGTCAAGCTTATTGACGAATAAAATCGTCCGCACGCCCGCTTCGCGCAGTTTACGGAAGGCGGCTACCGTTTGCGTTTCCACTCCGCTCGCGGCACTCACCACAAGCACCGCGCCCTCGACGGCTGTCAGCGCCGTGTCGACTTCGGCGCCAAAATCTACATGGCCCGGTGTATCGATAAAATTGAACCAGGTGTTCTTCCATTCGAAATGCGCCACGCCGCTTTCAATGGTAATGCCGCGCTCTTTTTCTTCGGGCATATAGTCCATGGTGGCAAGGCCTTCTTCTACCTTGCCTGGCCGGCGAACCTCACCCGCCGCAAAAAGAATACGCTCCGAAAGAGTCGTCTTTCCGGCATCCACGTGGGCAAGGATTGCAATATTTCGAACAGGCTGAGTCACGACGCCCTACTTTTTCAATTGTTCTTCAAGAGCGGCTACACGTTGCGACAATTCGGCACAAAGCTTTTCAAGCGCATCCAAACGAGCATCATGTTCACGGTCCTTTTCCGATTGACGGTGCAATTCTGAATCCTGCATTTTGTTGATGCTGTCTACAGAATTCAAGCGGAAATCGTGCTCTGCATCTTTGGCCACCTGAGCCTTCAATCTAAAATCTTGTTCGCGTTCCTTGCTGTACAATGCATCAATGCGAACATCATGTTCGTCATCCTTTTCCTTTTGCATATCCAGGCGCGCATCATGTTCCTGGTCTTTACGCTGCAGCTCGCGGATACGTTCTTCATCAAGACTCATGGTAACCTCGGGTGAAAGGATTTACATAGTTAATTTAGAAATTTTCGTCTAGCGTGAGCTCGTTCGCGACCGCCTCTTGCTTGCGTTCGGCTGTTGCATCAAGCGCTTCAGCATGCCCGCGCAACGCCGCAAACGGGTGGAAAATCTTCGCGCGGTCTTCCATGCTCATACGCGGATGCTTAATCAAGAAATTCCAATCGTTCCGCGGATACGGCAAATCAATAATATCGCTATAATCAAAATTAGGCACGATGTCCTCCGATTTGTCCGTTGCGTTCAATGGTAGTAGCACCCTCTTGCAAATCCATTCCCTTCACAATGGCGTTCTTGCCGAAGCGTTTCTTGATGAGGAGTTCTGCTTTCAGGCGTTTCTTTTCGCGCTCCTGCTTTTTCACATCGGTAAACAAGTCGTACTGTTCATGACTTGCATCCACAATGTCGGCGGCCACCAAGTTCAAACGACGCACTGTTAATTTCGGGTCCACAATGCGGTCAAAAAGTTTCATGACTGCATCCGCCATCACTTTTTGTGAGCTGGTATAATAACCAATATTTGCCGTGCCGTGCGCAGGCTTCGGAATCGTGCGTCCGTAAAAGTCCGTTACAGTTACGCCGTGGTAAATTCCCTTGTCCACGTTTTCGCGGTCGTAACCTACCGTGAGCACCATCGCATTTGTCACCAAGTCGTGGGCAATCAAGGTCATCGAAACCGTATCGACCATCTCGCGCACCACAAGACGCGCCTTGTCAAACGGATACGGATCTTGCAACACTTGGCCTTCGCCCGTGCTTCTGTTCCGCGGTTTCGCCTTCTTGATGTCCGCAATCGTGCAAGGCTCGTAACCCCAAGCATGGTCAATCAAAATCTCTGCGTTCACGCCGAAAAGCTTGTACAGCGCATCAGGATTCTTGACGCTTACGCGAGCAATGTCACCCATCGTGTAAATGCCGCGTCCCGCATTCAGCCTACAATTTTCCAAGCGCTCTGCTATGCCGCGACCCACTTGCCAAAAGCTCGTAATCGGTCTGTGTGACCAAAGTTGTTTACGGTAACTCATCTCGTCAAGTTCCGCAATGCGCACGCCATCATCATCCGCATCCACATGCTTCGCCATCACATCCATCGCAATCTTGCAAAGGTACAGATTCGTGCCGATACCGCCCGTGGCCGTGATTCCCGTAGTCGTAAAGACATCTTGGATAATCGTCTTCACCAGTTCACGGGCAGTCTTTTTATAAAGCTTCAAGTAGCGCGTCAAATCTAAAAAGCATTCGTCAATCGAATACGCATGAATATCTTCGGCACTCACATACTTCAAGTAAACGTTGTAGACCTTCGTGGAATATTCCACGTACTTCGCCATTTGCGGCTTTGCGATGGTGAATTCAATCTTTTCGCCCGTACGCCGCAGTACCTCGCGCACCTTCTGGTTCACCTCGAAAAGTCGCGCACGTCCTGGAATCCCGTAAGCTTTAAGAGCCGGCGTCACCGCCAAGCAAATCGTTTTTTCAGTACGACTTTCGTCAGCCACCACAAGCTTTGCCTTAAGCGGATCAAGACCTCGGAGAATACATTCCACCGAGGCAAAGAACGACTTCAGGTCAATCGCTGCGTATGTGCGTCCCACAATTTTTTACCTGTATTTTAATTCAGGGTGTTCGGCGTAGAAAAAGTTTTTATCGACGTACATTCGTTCGTCTGCAATATGCATTGCCCTACGAACATCAGGATCACCATAACAGGTGCCAATGGAGAATCTCACATTTTCAGACAGCTTCGCCATCGTGCGGATTTTAGCAATACGAGTATTCAATTCATCTTCCGTAATGTTCGAGGCAAGCACCATAAATTCGTCGCCACCGGCACGGTATACATCTTCTTCTGGGAAAACGTATTGCAAAATTTCTGCAGCCGAACGCAGCACCTTATCGCCAAAACTGTGTCCCTGTTCGTCGTTTGTATGTTTCAGTCCGTTCAAATCGGCAAATACAACGGCTTTAGGAGTCGGTTTACGACCTGCCACAATTTGATCGATACTGTGGTTCATCACATTGCGATTTTTTACACCCGTCAGCGAATCAATCGTACTCATCGTTTGAAGTTTGTTCAAAAGCAGGTAGCTTGAAATTTCAGACGCAATAAGGAACGTGGTGACTTCAAGCGTCTCCTTAATCTTCAGAGTATCATTGACGTTAAAATTAACCGTCCACAAGTAGCCGAGCAATTCGCCGCCATGACGCAGCGGGAAAAGCACAATCGTCTTTACACCCGAAAGGTCAAGCATCGAGCCCCAAATCGGATTGGCCAAGCGCAGCTTTTCCATATCGCGTTCGTCTTTCACAATAATGCATGTACTGCCGGCAAGCGTTTCCGGCCATGTTTCTGCAATCGCGTAAAAGCCTTCGACATATCGAGACATCGGCTGTACTTTCAGACCTTCTCGAGTCGATTCTACAAAAATGGAGCACTCGCGATTTTCAGCATCGGTGAGCAAAATGCAGCATTGATCGGATTCGCAAAAATTACGGATATCCTCGACCACTTCCTGGAAAGTCTGCTTGACATTGTCCGCACCGCGCAACTTGATACAAGCCTTGAGAACGTTCGAAGCCGTGTCTCCGGAAAGGTCTGCCATGGCCGAAGAATCAGCCTTGGGCGCCACATCGTAACAGTAAATGCAGTAACCGACATTTTCGCGGTCAGAGTCCAGCGGCATCAAGAACATGTTCAGCCAAAGGCCCATCATGTAAAGGTCAACATAGGCGTGGAGTGGCTTGCCCGACTGCACGCAGCGGAAACAGTGGTCTTCGAAGTTCTGGTTTTTCGGGAAGCAAAACTCATACGGACAATCCGGCACAAACGGGCGCCCCTGAGTCGATTCCATTTCTTCGCAATGAGCCTTGTTTCCTGCCACCACGCGAATGTTACCGTAAGAACCATCCGGATAGAGGTCCACGGACATCACGCAGGCATTCGCTCTATAATGCGACAGAATCTGATCAAAATCCATACAACTTTGCCCTCCCTCGGCATTTTGTATTCTTTTTTTACAATCAATTTAAAAAGATTATCAAATAATCACACAATTATCAATAAATTAATTACATAAATATTATCTTTTAAGAAGCACGCATCATCTCCGATGCGTCCAAAGGGAGCCTATGTCCATTTTAAAAAAATATATCGACAAACTGCAGAGTCGCAAATATCTGCAAAAAGACCGTAATTCCATTACCGTGGATGACATCACCATTGATTTTCCGCTCGTTTTTGACGGCAACGGAAAAATGTATTTCTTCAAGCTTGACCGTTACGTTTACCTCAAGGGTACACGCTACACCAAGGCCGACGGTAAAACCCGCGATTTCTTAATGACATGCCTTTTCAAAAGAGGTTTCATGTCCGATGGCGCATCGGCTCCGTCATTCGCCCAATGGCTCGTCCCCGATATCAAGAAGGGCAATGACGTCTATAACTCCGCACCGTTTATCCACGACGGGCTTTACATGTACAAGGGAACCATCAACGGCGCAGACCTCACACGTGAAGAATGCGATGACATCCTTCGTGGCATCTGGAGAATTTCCGGCATGGACCGCGTAGTAGCAGGCGCCGCAGACCTCGGCATCAAGGCTTTTGCAGGTTCATCAAGCCACTGGGGCAATGACTCCAACAACTGCAAGCACCTGTTTATCGCCAAGTTCGAATACCGCTAATCGCGGTGTTCGTACAGATACAGATTCGCCTCAGGCTCCGCAAGTTCGGAGCCTTTAATTTTCCATTCGTCATCGGTTCCGGAGCGGTACTTTACTACGATGCGGTAGCGATTGTCCGTCTGCAAAATTTCCGGCGGAACAGCCCAGAAGTTTTCGGTACCTACAACCATTTCAAGTTCATAAAAGTCACGTGTGTCAACGCCGTAAATCGTGATGGACTTGACCATATCTTTCGGATTACGCACATGGATGATGCTCCAGAATTCGCTGGCACCTTCCTTGACCCAAATCGAGGTGGAGTCGCCCCACACACCCTCAACGCCTTCGCAGCTCACGAATTCCCATTCGCCGTAGTAACGGCCCACTTGAATTCCCATGATGTCGCTAGCAGGAGCACCGCCCAAGTCCACGCCGCAATCCGCATCAGGGCAGCGATCAGTAATACGCACAGTCACCCTTTTCCAGCCATCGGGCGTTTTCGCTTTCACGCGCACGCAGCCACCGCAAGCGGCGCCACCATTCCATGGTCCCTTTTCATCGCCCGGCGAAACGTTCACGTGTATTGCAGCGTAATACTGAATATTCGTTTGTCCATAATTGCAGGCGCCGCCGAGACTCGTTTCCTTCGCCGTAATGCTTCCGTATGTGGTCACGGAACCCTTGCCACCGTTTTCGGTAAGTACGGGGTCTGCCGCAGTAAAGCTGTCGCAATTCGTGCACTTGCCGTCACCTTCATCTTCTTCATTACTCGAAGATGCCGGCACAGAATCAGAAGACGAAACCGCCGAAGAAGATGTCGCCGAAGATTCCGGCACCGTTTCAGAAGAAGTCGCAACCTTTTCAGAGGAACTAGATTTTGCATCAGATGAAGAAGGCTTTGAATCCGAAGACGTTTTTTCCGAACTCGAAGACTTGGCTCCGGCAGAGTTATCTACCGAAGAACTAGACGTTAGCGAACTTTCGCTCGAAGGCGTATCCGTGGCATTTGTCGACGACGAATCGTCACCGCAAGCGACAATGCCTGCGCCCACCAAGGCTCCAAAACAAAAAACAAGGGCAAGATTTCTCATACCCTTGAATATATATTATTTATGGAGAAAAAGACTATTCGGCTTACCAATCCTTAACCGGTCTTGCTTGGCCGCGGATAGGTTTCCAAGGCTTGCGTTCGCCGTTCTGTTCGTCGAAATCCTTCAACAGCTGTGCCGCGTCCTCAGGACTCATTTCACCCATCTGTGCAGGCTGTTCCTGTGGTTCTTCGCCACCATTGCTGTCGCTAGAATTTTCTTCAGGCTGCTGCGGCTCGGGCTGTTCACCAGCACCGCCATTGCTGTCGGAACTGTCTTCGCCTTGGCTGCTGCTAGACTGACCGTCTTGACCATTCTGCTGATCTTGATTCTGGTCCTGATTCTGCTGGTCCTTATCTTGATCTTGCTGATCTTTGTTCTGATCTTGGTTTTGCTGATCCTGATTTTGATCCTGGTTCTGGTCCTTGTTTTGGTCTTGGTTATTATCCTGATTCTGATCTTGGTTCTTGTCGTTCTTCTTGTTTTCGTTCTTCTGCTCGTCCTTGGCCTCGTGAATACGGTCTAGGAGCATTTGCAGTTTCTGGTCGTTCGGATAATATTGCAGACCTTCGTTACAAGTAATTTCTGCCGAGGGCAAGCGGTTTTCGATATACTGGAATGCCGCATCGCTATAATAAGCGCTCGCAGACTTCGGTGCCGCAAATGCCGCCACAGCAAGGAACAAGACCGCAACTATAGACATAATCTTTTTCATTAGATTACCTCCAAGTCGTTATCGGTGTTGCTGGCATCAATCTTTGCCTTGGGCTTGCGACCCGCCTTAATTTCAATGACGTCATCAATGCGCTGCACGTGTCCGCTGAGCTGACCAGCGGTTTCGTCTTCGGCAATCAGGTTCTCAAGCATTTCCTTTGCTTCGGCGTACTTGCCGTCTTTGCAAAGCTGCAAGGCGCGGGCCAGAACTTCCTTAGCCTTGTCACTCAAAGGCGGCTGCTTTTGGTCGTTATTCTGGTCCTGATTTTGATCCTGATTCTGCTTTTGCTTGTCGAGTTCTTCTTTCAGTTTGCGCTGAACGATTTCCACGTTCTTCTTCGCATTTTCGAAACTGTTGTCGAGATCAATCGCCTTCTTTAAGTAAGCGACCGATTCGCGCCAAGCGGCAATGCGTTCGCTGCCTTCGGCAGCTTTTTCACCCATGCGGAAATGCGTATTCGCCAAATTGTAGGCAGCCTTTGCAGCCATTTTCTTGTCGGGCATACGCACCGCACTTTCGAGTTCCTTTTTCGCTTCGTCGTAATTGCCAAGCTTGTACTGGCAAGTTCCGATGTTATAGAACAAGAGCGGGTTTCCGGGTTCCGCTTCACGGGCCTTCATGTACTTTTCGAGAGCGCCGGCATAGTCGCCGTTCTTAAACAATTTATTGCCGTCATTAATGGGGCGCGCCCACAGGGCCGCCGACAGCATGCACAACAATATCACAAACAATCGCATTTTCAAGCCTTCACATTAAGTTAGCTAGAATATACAAAACTAGACGCGAAAAAGGCCACCCTCAAACGGGCTACCTCCACGACTATCGAGATTTTCAGCCGTAAAATGCCTTCACCAGTTTCGTCATGCTATCGTGATCCTTGACAGCCGTCATTTCACGAATGCTATGCATACTGAGCATGGGTTCGCCAATGTCCACCGTCGGGATTCCAAGAGAAGCCGAAATTGCAGGGCCAACCGTCGAACCGCAAGGCATATCGTTACGCATTACGAATGTCTGGTACGGAATATTATTTTGTTCGCAAATCAGTTTAAACTGAGCATTCGAAAAGACATCGCTTGCATAGCGCTTTTGCGAATTCACCTTCAGAACAACTCCCCCGCCCAAAACAGGAGCATGGTTAGGTTCATGCTTTTGCACAAAGTTCGGATGGCAAGCGTGCGCCATATCTATGGACAGCGCAAAGCTAGAAGAGAGCGCGCTCGCAAGCTCGCTACTGGCAAAAGTCGAGACAGACTCCAGCACACTCTTCAAGAAATTGCCGGCAGCACCTTCGCGAGTTTCGGAACCAACTTCTTCGTTATTGAAGAACGCCGCAACGATAAAGTCCTTTTCAAGCGAACCAGCCTTGGCAAAAGCCTCTGCAATCGCATGGCAACTGCTCAAGTTATCAAGCCTGCCCGAATAAATCCACTCGTTTTCAAAACCGCCAAACTGCGCAGGTTGCGCATCAAACAGCTGGACATCGAAATCCAGAAGTTTCGCACCCGCAGGCAATTCCACCGCCAAAGCGTCTGTAAAGTTTTCCTTACCACCGACGGCGGTCCAAAGTGCATTCAAGTCTGTCTGCGGGTTAACTTTAAGACCGTCCTGATTCACGCCACGATTCAAGTGCACAGCAAGCTGCGGAATACGGAATAACTTATCGCCTCGAATCAACTTGGTCTCAACCTTTCCATCAAGCTCATAGGCCAGCAAACCCGCATAACCCAAATCTCGGTCCAGCCAGCTCGTAAAAAGCGGGCTTCCGTATACCTCGGGATGCAGCGTACGCACACCCGCAGCAAGGCCATCAGGGTTCGGAGTAATTCTCAAAGTCGGGAAATCCGTATGCGCAAGGGCAATCCTAAACCGCGAGTCCGAACAAACTTTCTTTGGGGTTCGCACGGCAATCAAAGCACCACCACGTTCAAAAAATTGGGCATTTTCGTCACATTCAGCCCCCAAAAGCGCCTTCAGGGTCGCAACAGTATGGTACGGAGTCACCGATTTATTCAAAAATTCAAAGTATTCCATGCTCTAAAGATAGATATTACAACGATTTACAACAATTTTGCGTGAAAATTTTTACCAAGTGATTTTATTATTACATCTATAATCTATATTCTTGACATGGCATTTAAACCATTAAAACGAATCAACTGGATGGAAATTTCCGGCCTTCTGGTCGGTGTCTTCTTTACCGTTGCCGTTATGGTTTTTGGCTTTGTACTTTATTGGAAACTATTCTCGTCGCACATGATTGGTGTCGAGGAATACCATCTGCAAAGCCGCTTCGAAAAAGCTTTCGGCCTACACATAGGCACCCGCGTTCAGATTAGCGGCGTGGACGTCGGCCAGATTGACAGTATGGAAGTCAAAGATTCTGGCGTTGTCATGCATTTCCTTATCCGTACACAATACCAGAACCTGATTACTGACAGCGCCCAAGTGTTCGCCATGCGCGACCAGAACATGATTTCGGCACGTATCATCAATATCGACATCCGCAAAAAAGGTAAAGTTCTTGAAGACGGAGCATTCCTGCCCCCCGGAGAAGCTCAAGATATCGAAACCGTTATCGAAACCGCCAACGAACTCTTAGGACGTGTTAACAAACTGATTGATGCCGCAGATACTATTCTCGGCATGGCCATGGATACGGGAACAACTATTGGCGCCCTATTTGGTTCCAGACTTTTGTATGACAACTTGAACCGACAGCTCACACGCTTGGACGACATTACCTACCAAGGCAAAAAAGTTTTGTACCAGGCCTCGGACTTGTTCGACACCATGCAATACCACATTCCCATCTTACTTGATAAAGTGGATACCATTGCATCGGATGTATCTGGCTTAATGGGAGATATCAAGCCCCTGCCGCAAAAGGTGGACAACCTCATGACCGGCGTCGACAAGATGATGGGCAAGGTCGACAATACGTTTGGACGTGTCGACGGGCTCCTGAACGAAGTAAGCCTTGTGACTTCGGGACTTTCAGACTTCATGGAAGCAACCGAACAAACCTTGCAGAATGCAGACGACTTGATGGCAGGCGTTTCGAACATGTGGATCGTCAAGCGTTCCATGCCTAACAAAGATTCCGTTCCGTTCATTGTGGAGACGCTATGGTAAGCAAGTTTAAAATTGCCATAACGACTTTACTTGCCGCAGGCGCCATTGCTTCGGCTTCGGATTCTGGCGTGTATTCTTTCCGCGCCCAGCGTTCTTTCGACAACGGAAAATTCGCCAAAGGTTACAACCAACTTGAACGCGCGCTAATTGCAAGCCGCAAAGAAGCAGACCTACTTTCAGAAGGTCGCGTGCTGATTGCCATGGCACAGATTCGTACCATGAGCCTCGACTTGGATTTTGCAGATTCGCTCTTGACCGTTGTCCGCAAAGAAGTTCTCGACAACAACACGATGGTGCAATTTTCCAAAGCAAAGATTGCGCTCTTGAATGCACGCAATAAATTCAACGACGCTGTAAAAGCTTGCGACGCCATCGATGAAAACATTCTCAAGAAAGCCGACGAAACCGCACAGGCTGCCTTCTATGGCGAATGCGCTATTGCCCAAGCCGCCACACGCGACTCCCGCGCCCAAGAATCTTTAAAGATGGCAGGCAAACGTTCTGACAAAAAAGGCGGCTTTTACGCCTTTACCGCCGCACGCATGGCAGACCTTTCCGGCAGCAGCGAAGCAGATTCCCTCTACCGCACCGCCGAAGAAAAAGCCATCAAGGCAAACAAGCCCTACAACACGGCAACCGTTCTTTACTACCGTTCACAACTCAAGAGCACCTCTAAAAAAGAAGCAGCAGATTTAAAACTCCGCTGCAAGAATGCCTTTGAACTGATGGGCCTCCCGAACAACGCCAAGCGCTGCGCGGAGTAAATTCTGAATTCAGATTTCGGAATTCGGATTTCGGAATTCGGATTTCAGAATTCGGAGCCTATGTCATTGGGCAAGGCGCATGACTACCAAGGTGGGGGTCTCCTTTTTTATATGACGAGAAAATTCGTATTCGCGCATTATTTTGCAAAAAATTCCTTGTGTAGTAGTCGAATGAAGCGTTCTGCAATTTTATTAAATCGAAAGTAAAATACAATGTTGTAAGAAATAAGTATGAATTATTTCTTGTTTAATTTGTTTTTCTTGAACAAAATAAAATAAATTGTGAAACAAGATAACAAATTTCAAAAATCGCGAAATATTTGAATGAACAATCTTAGCCTTATCCTCAATACCTATTTTGTCGATGCCGATTTTGACGAGATTATACATTCTTTCTGGAAACTTCAAAATTCTGCAAAAATCGGCATGGACGAAGAAAATTTTGCGAAGCGTTTTCTAAAACAGGAAAAAGCTTATGGCTATGATGTTGTAAAAAACATTAATCAGTTTGCTATGGATTGTTGGATAACGGACAAGAACGGGAAGAAAAACGTTTTCAACATTTGTGCCAAGGCGGCCGAAGATATGTTAGTTTACGAAAATGACGAACCCGTATGCCGTCAACAAGAATATTTGAGGTGGAATGAAATTTCAAGAATTGTAGGCGAAGATTTGTTAATTCTTTCTCATTTAGCAAAAAATATTTCTCGAACAAAAATTCATTCATTTGCTTGGAAACCTTTCATCAAATCCGATTCCATAACCATAAACAATATTCTAGAAAAAGGACTTCACGAACTTCATTCACATATGAATGGCGCGTCGCTCAACTTTGATATTAATTGGCTAGGAATAATGAATGCCGCCGAGTTCAATTCAAGCGATTTAAAAAAAGTATTAAAAGCTGGTTTTTCGACTGAATTGATGAATGCGGAAAAAGCGATTGCAATTCGACTATACTTGTATTCAAAAACAAATGGAATTACTAATATCGACAAGAAACAGTTATTCTCACTTTTGAAAAGCAATAATTTTTTAGAAATCCAAAGTCAACTCACGGACTTTAAACGCAGTATTCTGATTCAGAAACAAAATAGTTTTAAATTTGGGAATGGCAGAATTGATTACGCTATTCCCAAATGCATAACTTCTAAAGATACCTCGCGTTATTATAACGTTCCTTTAATTGGCGAACGAAAATTTTTATACGATGTCCTGCAAAAAATTTACTTTCCAGAATCTAATGACAATGAATACGGCGATCTTCTTTATGCGTATATCGTTGCAAAAAATAATTTCAGGAAAGTTATTGTTCAATACGATCAAATTAAAGGTTTTGGCTATTTTGACAAAATTCAAGATCGCAAAATGCTCCTTAAAGAAGGATCCATTTATGAACGTTTAAGCCCTTACATGGCCGTACATAACGTCGTTTGCAATCAGCCTATAAAAAGCATGGAAATGCGAATTGCTCCCAAAAAAGAATCTCAGGAGCTTTTAAAAGCCGTAAAAAGATATAACCGAAACGTAAATGAAGACAGCTTTCGTTTTTTTCAAAAAAGCAAGATTCAGGAAGGTGTCAAGTTAGGCTACATCCTGCACTTTATCAAACAAGAAGATAAGGAGTTAAATAAATTAAAAAAAGAAGACTGGTTCAATGGCGATTTGTATTGCCGTAACTACAAGGTCCGCAAAATTATTGACAAACAGGCGAGGGCAATTGAAACCCTAATTAAGGAAAGCAATCCCTATGTTATTGGTGGATATAAAAAGAAAAAAAAAACTCTTTTTAAGAACGCAAACCAAAATAATAACGTTCTTTGTCGCATAGTCGGGATAGATGCTGCTAATTCCGAATTTTTCTGTCGCCCAGAAGTCTTTGCTCCTGTTTTCCGACGTCTAAAACACGTCAATCGCCGAACACAACTAGATTTCCTAATAGAACACACCGATGCCCAACTTGGACGCACCTTCCATGCAGGAGAAGATTATTATGACATTGTTGACGGTTTAAGAGCCATCGACGAATGCATTACCTTTATGGAATTTGGAGAGGGAGACCGTATAGGCCATGGAGTCGCTCTTGGTACGAATGCAAAAAAATATTACGAAAATCGCCAAAATAGAATTATTTTGCCCAAACAAACATTACTTGACAATATTGTGTGGGCATACATAAAAATAGAGGAATTCGGTATTGAGGACCGAAGTGGTTTGAAAAGACGTCTTTTTGAACAATTTCATGAGTTGTATCGTGAAATTTATGCAGATGTTATAAAAAATGACAAAAAAATGTACCAATGCGTAAGCATTTCTGACTATTATGATTCTTGGAAACTAAGAGGTGATAAACCTAAATTCAATTCTAAAAGCCGCTATTTTAAACCATACGAGCAAAGAGTTGCAAACGGTTTAGATGAAATACGAAACACCCCAAAATTAGAGGGACTTTTCCGCGCATATCATTTTTCAGGACAAGCCAAGATAAAAGGAAACGAGAAAACGGAATATCGTCTTGAAGAAAAAGATTTTAAAATTATCGCAGAGCTTCAAGCAAATATGCGAAAAACTATTGAAAAGAAGCATATTTCCATAGAAACGAACCCGACATCGAATCTCCAAATAACAGATGTTGAGATGTATTGCGAGCATCCCGTTACTGTTATGAACGACACTTTCCTATCAACAAATCCAAAGTCCGCAATAGACGTATCCATTAACACAGATGACCAAGGTGTTTTTGCAACATCTCTTGAAAAAGAATTCACCTTGATGGCTCTCGCTCTAGAAAAAGAGACAGATGCGGATGGAAATCCAGTCTACAAGAGAACCGACATTTACCAATGGCTAAATATGATCCGCGCATCAGCAGAACCAAGAAGTTTTTTAGCATAGGAGTAGAACATGAAACCGGATTTTTCTCTACCATTTAATACATATGATTTTTTTGGTTATTTACTGCCAGGGACATTATTCTCATTAGGATTAGTGGGTATATTTAATGAGGAAGTTTTAAATATCCTAAAAAACAATCATATTCAAAATTTGCAGCCATATTTTGCCATTATTTTAGCACTAATTGTTTGCGCCGGATTATATTTCGTTGGCCAAATTATTGGTTGTATAGGACATATAATCTATGATAGATTAATTGTTCGAAATATATTAGGATACCCATTTTATACTATTCTAAATTGGAAACACAAAATGAATGAGATATTCCCATGGTTTTCTCATATAGTCATATTAACAAGTCTGTTCCTTATTTTATTTCCTTTTTTTATTTACACATCTATCATTCCAATTTGTTTTTGGATAATTTTTTCCCTTGTACTGTTTTTAAATAGGGAAAAATTAAAAAATTACAATCAAGACAACAAGAAAGAATTTGCTAAAGCATGCTTAAATAAACTTTCCAAAACATTCTGTAAGCTTACCGCAACCGATTGCAAAGTCAACGACAGTTTAAAAAAATTGTTTGAAAAAAAATTAGATGATCGTCTTCAACTAAAAGAAGATGATTTTCAAGAATATAATTCTGATATTTATTGGATTACATATATTGATTTAATGAAAATGAAAAATACATGTCATGAAAGAAAAATCAGCAATTGGTTGGATATGTATGGTTGTTTGAGAAATTACAGTTGCGTATTCCTTCTTTTAGCCGTCATAGAGTCTTTGCATTTGTGGAAAAATGTTTTCGATTATGGTTCGGGTAGTTTAGACGGCCGCAATTTATTCGTCTTGGTGTTTACGTTATTTTTTAGTCTTATTCTTTTTATGCGGTACTGGATCATGTATTATTCATACTATTCCAAATACATTATTCGAGCGTATGCGTTAGAAGATTTTAATTCGAATGAAAACAATTAAACAAAATAAAGGATTAAAGTATGTCTGAAAAAAAATTTAAGTTCTACATTGGCGACGAATCTCGCGTTGTAATCGAAGATATTGATAAAAGAAAGGAATCAATATTTAGCGAAGTATATGCCAAAACCTTTAAAGTTATGAACGACACCCTTGGCCTCATCTTATCCGACAAGAACCTGATAAAGAAAAAGAATCAAGAAGATAATACATGTCCTAGCAACATATATGCTTTTGTCGGGGATCGCGGAACAGGTAAAACCTCATGCATGCGCTCTGTCGCAGAAATGCTCAAAAGCAACAATTCTTTTGGCAAGCTACTCCCTAATTTTAGTGAAAAAGAATTTGAAGTTTTAGATTCAACCGACCCTTCTTTTTTCACTAACGATAGAAATATTTTAGACATTTTCATAGGAAGACTTTTTTCCAAATTTAAATACTATGTTGAAAAAAATGGTTCCGAAAAAGAATATGAAAAAAATGAAGTTTTCAAAGCATTTGAATGCGTAAAAGAATCCTTAACACGAATGAGTAAAAGGAACTTATGTGATGATGATACTGTTGATCAATTAATGGGATTGAGCGCTTCTGTTGAGTTACAAAACAATATACATAAATTAATCAATCTGTATTTAAGCTACATCAATAAAGATTTTCTGGTCATTCCTGTAGATGATATTGATTTGCATACCATTTACGCTTTTGATATGGCGGAACAAATTCGAAAATATTTGACACAAGAAAATACTGTTATCTTAATGGCGCTAAAAATCGAGCAATTGGAATATGCTATAGAAAGACATTATTTGAGGCATTATAAGGATATGATTGAAAAAGGATTTATTGATGGAACGAAGATATCCGACATGGCTTCAAAATATATGATAAAACTTATCCCACAAGCTCATCGATTTCCCTTAAAATCAGTCGAAGAACTTGTAAATGAGCCTGTGGAAATAATTGAAAACGGGAATATTATCCCATTTAAAGAATCTATTTTGAAAGATATTATAACAGCACTTATTTTTAAAAAAACTCGTTATCTATTTTATCATTTGCAACGAGGAAATAGCCCTATTATTCCTCACACGTTACGAGAAGTCCGTCACTTACTAGATTTTTTATATAGAATGCCTGATTATAATGAAAATGAGGACGGCAACTATAACAAACGGCAATTTGAGGATTATTTCTTTAACATATGGATTCCTCATAATTGCGGGGCTTACAATAGTAGCATTCTAGTAGAATTTTTTAAATGTCAAGAAATTGCTTCTTTCAATAGAAATGTTATTCAAAATCTAAAAAAAATATTTTTTGGTGATAATGATAACAATAGGGTCTCTCTTTATAGGACCATGATTGACGATGATGACGATGATGGAAATAACTTACACAAAATTATAAATGGATTAAACAATGCATACAATATTTCTATTGGAGATGTTTTCGCAATCATTCGCTATTGTGAGAATGTCTTTACGGATAAGTCTGCGTTTTTCTTTGCTTTGAAATTTATATATTCATTGAAATTATATAACAGTTACAATAGACTTGTTGATGAAGTTAGTGAAGGATGTTCCGAAAAGGAAGGCCTAAGAAAAAATTTAGCTAGAGATAGATTACCCGATTATAAAATACTTGTTGGAGGATCGTTCTTTAATTTTGATAAATTAAATGCGAATAATAGTACGAATCGTTTCGACTATAGGGCTATTAGTATTTTCGAAATTAGAAGTAAACTTGATTTATGCGTGGGAAAAATGCATGAAATAAAAAATGAAGATTTATTCCACGTGATTGAATTTTATGCTCTTTCGTTAAGCCGTAAATATTATTGGGAAAATGAAGCCTCTTTTAGAAAGTCAGAAGATTTTATATATGATAGTAAATACGCCATTGACGATTACGCCATCTTTGATACATTCAGCATATTTGCAAATATAACTGATGTGAAAAGGTGTTATGAAAAAATTAGTCCAATCTTGTGGGAAGCTGCTAAAAAAGAGACAAATAATTCCCTATATAATAAAATAAAAAAATATTGTGAGAATGATAGAACATCTCAAAATCCATTCCTTTCTTGTTGCTGTATTAGAAATGTTGACATTCTCGATAGTTTAGATGTATCTTTAAGAAAAATAGAACCGTCCTATCAAGATGAATTTATTGATAAAACATTTCTTGATTATCAAGTGCATGATGAACTTTGTTACAATTTAATAACTGATGCTTATGCCATAATAGCATCTTTTTCTAAAAAAACATATGATTTGAATAATAATGGAGAGTATTTTGAAATAAAGTTTTTGTTTGGGCCGGCAATATACGAGTGTCTTGTGCAAAAAAATGATAAAGATGAAATTGTCGGAGGAAATGAGAATTTTAAGAAAGAGTTTTTAAAAATTTATTCTGGAACAACTTTGGTAAAACAAAAAATAATAAATAAGATAAGCGAAATTTTAAAAGGAAAAATAGAATCAAATCCTGAAGTTCTTGATTCTAGAGGTGCGATGAGCTCGCTAATACAAGATATTCCTCTTCGCAGAAGTATGCCTGCATTGAAGAAATATATTCGAGAAGACGTGCCTTATTTAACAAGACTTCGTTCCATTGAAGCAAAACGAGACCGATTTGTCAATGATGTTGTCGGATTCCTTCAATCCCTCCCCGTAATAGACTAAAAACAAAACTCCTATAGAATTTTAATTCGATAGGAGTTCAAATATTGTATTCCCAATGTTAGTGCATTGGAATTTTAATTTTTTAAGGCAACGGAATCCGCAATTACTGTGGAACCCGCAGCCGTCTTGGCTTCTTCAACAGCCTTCTTTTCGTCTTGAAGCTTTTTCATGGCAAGCAGTTCACGATAGACAACTGCCGGATGGATTTTGCCATCGGCCATGCCATCGACGAGTGCTTTGATTTTCTGGTAATCTTCGTTCTTCTCTAGATCTTCGCCGAAGAGTTTGTAACCGAGCAACTTGGTAATCTTTGTGTAGAAGCTCTTGCGGAACTTCTTGAAGCGCGGCTGCATCACATCATTCAAGATTGTTTCGAGTGCGGTTTCCGTCTGCATGGAATCCAGTTCGAAACTGCGGTAAATCGTGCGAATGTGATCGGGAATGGTCGTATCCGGGCTATCGAAATACTTGCGCATCACGTTAGCAGCTTCAGTCCTGTTCGGGTAAGGTCCGCGAGCAAGGCGAAGCGCATAGTAAAGCGACAGGCGCCAATTCTCGGGGTAAACACGGCTTGCGCGACGCAGCACCGAGAAGTCAGACGTGTCGGGAGCATCAACCGGAGTCACACCACCGACAAAGTAATACGGCGTGTAGAACAGGGAATCGAGACTGGTAGAAAGTTCAGCCACGTGACCGAGGTAAGCATATTCCCTACCCGTCAAGTAGCTTTCGCCAAGTTCAGTCAGACCCTTAATCCAGAAAAGCCCTGCCACCGATGCGTCATGCCCTGCAGCCACATAATGCACCGTCGATGCCTTCGGCAAGAACGACTCGTCGAAGTTCGTACCGGGAAGCGGCTTTGCGAAATGGAAAGCCGCTGCGACAATCGCGATAGCAACGATGATGGCTGCAAGAAAACGCATACTTAAATCTGGCAGGCCTCTGCGAGTTTTTCGAGAGCGTCTACACAATCGCTTGCGAAGTTTTCAGGATGACCGCTGCGCTGGTAAGCAAAGTTCAAACCACTGGAGCTGTTGAGCACGTGGAACTTGCGCTTGCCACCGCCGTTGGCGATAGCCGTAAGCACGGTCTTTGCGTCACCGCCCTGACCGCCCGGAACACCAGGAATAGACACGCCCGGAATCAGGAACGGAATTTCGTGCTTGTGAGCAACCGTGTAAGCGGTAATCTTTTCGAGTTCTTCAGGATGCGTTGCACCGACAACGGCACCGAGGTAGCCGAGGTTAGCATCCCATTCCATAATCTTGTCTGCTACGGAATAGAAGGCTTCGGCAACATCGCGCGGGTCATCGCCACGGACAACCGGCAAATCCTGGAAGTCATGGGCACCCTTGTTGCTCGTGCGGAGCAAAACGTAAGCACCGTTTTCAGAATTTTCGCGAATGAACGGGCCCACGGAATCGGCACCCATCCAAGGAGAAACCGTCACGGCATCAGCCTTGTACACATCGTAAGCGGCGGTTGCGTAAGCAGCGCTCGACTTACCGATGTCACCACGCTTGGCATCCAGAATCACGGGAATACCAGCACTACGGTAGTCGGCAATCAGCTGCTGCAGCACGAGCATGGCCTGCACGCTCACGCATTCGTAGTAAGCGCTATTCGGCTTCACCACGGCGGGCGTCACGTTACGCTTGAGGCAGCTTTCCAAAATTTCAGAATAAAAACGCTTGATCTTGTCTTCGGCGCTACCTTCGGGGCAGCACGGGTCGATCAACTTCATGACCGGATCCATGCCGAGGCAAATCGGGTTACCGCACTTAGCGATACGTTCTTCTAAGCGAGCCTGAAAGTTCATTACTTAAGGTCCTCTTGAATCTGGGCTGCTTCGTAGCTAAGGATACCGTGAGCAACAGCGACGTTCAAGGATTCGAGCTCGCTGCTCATCGGAATCTTCACCGTTTCGTCGGCAAGTTCAATGAAGTACGGGTTGGTGCCTGCACCTTCGTTACCCACGAGGAACGCCATCTTGCGAAGCTTGTTCTGCGGAATCTGGCGCAGGGACTGCTTGGCGTGCAAGTCAGTTGCAATGATGGTGTAACCCTTGCTGCGCAAGAAGTTAATCTGGTCAACGAGATCGACATCGAATTCGAAAGGCACGCGGAGGAAGGTGCCCGAGGAACCGCGCACAACCTTCGGGTTGAACGGGCTCACGGTGCCGCGGCCAAGAATCATGCCGTCGGAACCAAAGCCGAGGCTCGTGCGGAAAATCGTTCCGAGGTTACCTGGATCCTGCACGGCGTCCACGAGCGTAATCACGCTGCGGCTCGATTCATAAACCGGCTTCTTGCTTGCAATGCGGGCAACGGCAATCACACCCTGCGTGGTCATGGTCGAAGACAGACGCTTCATCTGTTCGTCGGTAAGCACATTCAGTCTGATTTCGGCTTCGTTAATTTGTTCAACCAAGGCTTCGTCGTTAAAGGATTCCGTCACATAGACGCCCATCACGAGTTCGCGATGGTTGCTCACGAGTTCCTGCACCACATGCACGCCTTCGCCAAGGAACTTACCTTCGCGTTCGCGGCCCTTTTCGGTCGTAAGAGCCAAAAGCTTCTTGTACCAAGGCGGATTGAAGTTGGAATCTTCAGAAGCTTCTGCCTGAGCCACGCGGGCTTCGAGTGCGGCTTCGTCCAATACTTCTTCGACTTCTTCCTTCTGTTCTTCAGGGCGCTGGCGGTAAATCGGAGCGCCGGCAGATGCAAATTCGCGGCGCGGGCGACGGTCGCCACCAAAGCGACCCCTATCCCCCGAGCGTTCACCAAACGGACGGCGACCTTCGCGGCGACCAAAGGAGCCACGGTCATCACCGTCGCGACGCGGACGGCGTTCACGGTCAAAGCGGCCTTCGCGGTCACCAAACTTCTTGTCGCCAAACTTGCGGTCTCCACGGTCGCCCCTGCGATCGTCGAAAGAACGGCCACCGCGTTCATCGCGGTCATCGTCACGGCGCGGACGACGTTCAGGCTTTTCGCTCACTCCGAACTTACGGTCCAGAGTCATCTTTACGGTGCGTTTTTTATTTTCTTCGCTCATACTTTTTCCATGATTTGTTTGGCGACGGATTCTCCGTCAATTTTCAAAAGCTTGAACAAGGCAGGAATTTCGCCCTGTTCCACAAAATGATCCGGCAAGCCAAAGCGCAACAGGCGCTTATCGGTGTAACCGAGATCAGCAATGAGTTCAGCCACGGCTGAACCGAAACCGCCCACCAACGTGTTGTCTTCGAGCGTCACGATCGTCTTGTGAGCATCAAAGAGCTTGCGGTAAGCTTCGGTATCCAGCGGCTTGATAATGCGAGCATCCACGACTGTGGCGTTCTTCCCGTTTTCGCGGAGAACGGCAGCCGTCTTCTTGAGTTCGTTGGTCATGAAGCCTGCACCCAAAAGCAAGATATCCTTGCCTTCTTCCAAAACCTTCGGGAGCTTCACGTCCACGGTTTCGGGAGCGGGTTTCAGGTGTTCTTCAAGGGCGGTCCCGCGCGGATATCGGATCGCGACAGGTCCCTTCATGTCGATAGCCGCGCGCACCATGTCGCGCAGTTCGTTTTCGTTGCTCGGCGCCAAGATGGTAATACCCGGCACCGTGCGCAAGAATGACAAGTCGAACGCGCCATGGTGAGTCGGGCCATCGGCTCCGACCAGGCCCGCTCGGTCAAGCACCATCACCACATGCAAGTTCTGCAAGGCGATATCGTGCATAATCTGGTCATAAGCGCGCTGCATAAAGCTTGAATAAATCGCAACCACCGGAACCACGCCATCGCAGGCAAGGCCCGAGGCAAAGGTAAGCGCATGTTCTTCGGCAATACCCACGTCAATCACGCGGTCAGGAAGTTCACGGGCCACAATGTCCATACCGCAACCGGTAGGCATCGCAGCCGTAATGCCGATAATGCGGTCATCTTTCTTAGCGAGTTCAAGCAAAGTATTTCCGAACACATGCGTCAAAGACGGGTTCGGTTTTCCCGGAGAAAGCGGCAATCCACTTTCAGGGTCGAAAGGTCCAATGCCATGCCACTTGGTCGGGTTCTTGACGGCCGCATCCAGGCCGCGTCCCTTCTCGGTCAAGATATGCACTAGGCACGGGCCCGGCTGTTCCTTGACGCGCTGCAACAGCATAATGAGTTCGTTAATGTCATGGCCATCGATCGGGCCAAAGTAACGAATCCCCAAGTCTTCGAAGAATCGGCCCGGCTTCACCACCGTCTTCGCGGCATTTTCAGCCTGCAAGAACAAATCGCGGAAACGAGAACCCAAAATGCCCGGAAGACGCTTCATCAAGCGATCCAAGTCCGAACGCATCTTGTTGTAGACCGGGTCCGAAATCACGCGGTTCAGGTACTTGCTGAAGTTACCCACGTTCGGAGCAATGCTCATCTTGTTATCGTTCAAGATGATGGTCATGTTCTGCTTCGAAAGTCCTGCGTTGTTGATGGCTTCGTAAGCCATACCGCCCGTCATGGAACCATCACCGATAACAGCCACCACGCTGTTCTTGCGCTTAAAATGGTCACGGGCAACAGCAAAGCCAAGTGCAGCCGAAATAGAGGTCGTCGCGTGTCCTGCGCCATAGCAGTCGTATTCGCTTTCGTTCCTCTTCAAGAATCCGGAAATGCCACCCTGCTGGCGAAGCGTCTCGAAGCGGTCGAAACGACCCGTCAAAAGCTTGTGGACATAAGCCTGGTGCCCTACGTCCCACACAATCTTGTCGTCAGGAGCGTTGAACACATAATGGAGAGCGAGCGTCAGTTCCACCACACCCAGGCTAGAAGCCAGGTGACCGCCATGCTTAGCCACTTGACCGATGATGGTCTCGCGGATCTGCGACGCCAGGTTGTAAAGCTCCTCGACAGAGCAATGCTTTATGTCCTGGGGGGACTTGATATTCTTAAGGTCCATTAGTTAACCCTGGTAATGATGAATGCGGCAATGGAGCGCAGAATCTTGGTGTCGCACTTCAGGCCATCCAAAGCCTTGAGCGATTCCTGATACAATTCATGCGCACGCTCGCGGGACTTATCGAGACCCACGAGAGCCGGGTATGTTGCCTTACCCTTTTCGATGTCGGAACCGGCATCCTTGCCCAGTTCTTCGGTCGTAGAAACAATGTCCAGAATGTCGTCTACAATCTGGAACGCAAGGCCAATGGAACGGCCGTAATTGCGAATAATCTTAATGTCGTCTTCGCTTGCGTTTGCAAGGCGGGCACCCACTTCCAGCGAGGCTTCAATCAAGGCAGCCGTCTTGTGGTAATGGATGTAGTCGACAATTTCCAGGTCCACCTTCTTGCCTTCGCATTCGATGTCGATCATTTCGCCACCGATCATGCCGTAGGTGCCAAGCAAGTGAGCAAGGACTTCAATTGCCTTCGCGTTGCCGGTCTTGCCCATCAATTCAAAAGCGAGAATGCAAAGAGCATCGCCTGCCATCACAGCGGTAGCTTCGCCGAACTGCTTATGGCTTGTGGGCTTACCGCGCCTAAAGTCATCGTTGTCGATGCAGGGCAGGTCATCATGAATGAGCGAGAAGGTGTGGAGCATTTCGAGGGCGCTCATGGCGTAATCTACCGATTCGCCCTTGCCACCGAACATGTCAAATGCAGCACGTACAAGTGCCGGACGGAGTCTCTTGCCGCCCGCAAACATGGAATAACGCATCGCCTCGTGGAGCCTTTCCGGACGGTCGGCTACGGGCGGCAAAAATTCTTCAAACTTCTTTTCCGCTTCCTTAGAGATGCGGGACAGGTAATCGAGGGCAATAGCCGCTTCTTTTTCAAGGGTTTCCATATAATCCCAAAGATACTTAATTTCGTGATTGTATACAAGACTAAACAGACCGAAACAAGGCCGCAAGACGCGAAAAAGCACATAAAAAACCGCCCTTGCAAGGCGGCTTTTACTTGTAAGAAAATTGTATTTGTTCCTTAGAACAAGGCGCCGTACAGCGTCACGTCATCGATATAGAATTCGGTGCCGTCCTGCGGGAAAATATGGAGCTGCTTGACCAAGTACTTCACCCCACTCCAAGAGGTAAAGCAGGTTTCCGTCTTTGCATTTCCGACGCAGAGTTCTGCCGGATTCACGCTAATACGTTGCCAATCCTCGGACAGCGGCAACCATTCGGTAGCAGCCTTCAAGCTCTTGTTATCGTTGATGTAGTTTTCAAGCGAAAGACGAATGTTTCCATCGCCCTTGGCGTAGAACACCACAGAATCGATAGCAGAGAAATTCATCTCGTGTTCAAAAGTCGTACCGACAAGCACCCAGGCGTAATCGTCATCGGCAAGCTTGTATTCGCCATGGAACACCTTGGACTTACGAGTCGAATCGTACACAATGCCGTCAGCCACATTCTTTGCCGAAGGCGTGAGCGTCGTGCCCTTATATAGCGGGTCCGTATTCACATACCAGCTCTTGATTCCATCTTCGAAATCCTGAAGCACCATGACCGGGTTCGAGAACTTAGTGCTATACGGGTCGGCAATAGTTTTCCACTCTGCATAAAGGGTGTTGGCACTATCCGGCATCACAAAGTAGATGTCGAGCGAATCCTTCGCCGGTACGCTGGGCAACACGTAGGAACCAGCATTATTTGTCTTGACCAACAAATCGAGGCCATAAACGCCAACCCACAGGAATTCTTCGCCAGTACGGAGCGTTACTTTGCTCGAAATAGAGGCGGTAGCTTCCAAGCGGAGCGTGTCAAGCTTAGCAAGATCCTTGGCATTATAAACCTTGGAATAAGCAAAGCCATCCTTGGTAATCGTCAAGCGATATTCACCCTTTTCAGGCCATTCCATTTCGAATCGGCCGTTCTTGTCGGTACGCAAGTCAGATTCCACCATCGTGTTCTGCACGGCGTATTCATCGACCTTGGCATCGGCAGCACGCAGGGCAACCGTTGCATACGTTGCCGGAGTGCCGTCCTTAAGCAGAGCCAAGACTTGCAACAACTTTTCGGGTTCAACCGTATCTTCTGGAAGAGAATCTTCAGGAACCGAGGTGCGGTAATCCAGCATAACCGATTCCATCGGAGTAACAAAGATGTTCTTTTCGCCCAGACTCTTGTTGTATTTTTCGTTTTTGAAGTACAGCTGCAGGGTATCGTTTGCCGGGATAGACGACAGAGCAAACCAACCGGTTTCATCGGTCTTCACCAGGACATCGGTACCCACAATACCTACCCACACCGCAGACGAACCTTCCGGAATATCTACGACACCGGCAAGAACTGCCGTCGGTTCAAGGCGCACTGTATCGGGCTTTTCCGAAACGCCAACTTCAGCAAATTCGCTACGGGTCACCACCTTGGAATAAGCCACACCATCGTGAGCCACCGTCAAGCGGTACTTACCGTCGGCAGGAATATCTACCTTGAAGTTACCCTTTTCGTCGGCATAGGCATCAGCAACGACAAGTGCATTCACTTCGATTGCAGCAGATTCCTGATAGTCAACCTTACGGAGAGCCACTGTAGCATAAGATGCCGGCTTACCATCAACAAGAGCAAGGCCGTTGGTAGTAATGCTACCCGGACCGCCAGCGACTTCTTCATTGGAACAAGCCACAAGGCCCGCTACAGTAAGCGAGAGCAAAGGCAAAAGAAAGAGCGATTTTCTCATTTTTCTTTCTCCTTTTCCTTTAGAGGCTTGGTAAACGCTAACGGGAACATCTGGATGTTCAACTGGAATACAGTATCGTCATCCGTCCCTTCTTGAGATAAACGTAGTAAATCTTCACGGAAAGCGTTAATCTTTTCGCGCAAGAGTTGGATATCGTCCATGCAAAAAGTCATGGTAACCGTGCTGATATCCCTCAAAAACGGCTGATGTCTGTCCAGGGATTCGTCGGCGAGGCGGATTGTTTCGTGCTGGAAAGCACGTACAGCCTGAGAACGCCAGTTTCCCCCCGTCGAGACAAAGGTGTCGTTCACCTTCCAGTATCCGTCACGGTCGGTTGAAATCATATTGAGGTCCGCAAGCAGCTTCACGGCATCGCGGGCTTCTTTTTCGGTGATATTCGGGGTGCAGCTTTCAGCCAAGCCCTGGTAGTCATCCTTGAACTTGCAAATACCAATCACCGAACGTATTGCATTGTAATACCAATGGCGGTAGAACTCCAGTTCCTTCTTTTGCAACAACTTAAGAGAAACACCTTTCAAGGCCTGCATACGTTCATAGTGTTGCAGAGCATCAGCGTCAGTTTTGGCGCGGCCGAAATACACCATTTCGGCCCAGTAATCGGCTTCTTTACCTTCAAGTTCAAAGAATTCTGCTGCGGGCTGTATCAGACTAAGAGGCAAGTGAATCTTGCCCTGCGATACGCGAAGAAGGTTACCCGGATCGGCCCCCATTTTCATGGCCATGTAACGCCAAGAAATGACAGTCTTCCGCTGCTTAAAATCTTCAAAAGCATCCCTTAACCACTCGCGATAGTCCGTATATTCAAAAATCTTCTTCATAACAATAAAGATAAATCATTGACTATCAAAAGCCTATGCTGTAAAATCAATCTCCGTTGTGGAACTTTACAACGATTTTAAGGTCCTGGTCGCAGGTTGCAACCCAGCTACATTCGGGGGTGTCAGCTATAGATAAATCCTTGCAAATCCCTTCAAATTTAAGGATTTCAGGGTTTTCGGGACTGCGACTGTAGGTGACCTTGTAGCTCAGTTCGCCGGCGGTAGAGGCCTGCACCGGTGGTTCGGCCATCAAACGCGCTGTGAGCAAAATCACACAGTCGTCTTTGCGGGGCATTTGAGACTCGTCTTCACCCTGAGCCAAGACCCAATGCATCTGAAGAGGCCTGAAATCGGCTTCAAGCTCCTTCTTGACGCAGCTGGATAAAAGGAGAGCGATCGTGATGAAAACAAAAGCGTGTTTTAGCATCCTTTCGTCTCTCGTCTGTAGGGCGTAGCCCGTTCTCTCGACTACCTAGTATGGCGGAACGTCGCGCTCGTGACACGGTTACGGCCGTTTTCCTTAGAGGCGTAAAGGGCCTTGTCAGCACGTTCGAACAGGCGCTTCGGGTCTTCGCCGGCAATCATTTCGGCAATACCGAAGGAGCAAGTAATCTTTTGTTGCTTAATGAGCTGCGTATTTTCGATTGCCATACGGAGCTTTTCAGCAAGGAACTGAGCATTCTGGATCGGCGTATCACCGCAGAGAATCACGAATTCTTCGCCACCCCAACGCACCAAGGCGTCGGTATTACGAATCTTGCTCTGGATAAGCTTCGCGAGGTTCACCAGGACTTCGTCACCCACCATGTGGCCGTAAGTATCGTTCACATGCTTGAAGTGGTCAATATCCAGAATCACGAAGGACACCGGGCTATCGTTCTTGCTCAGGTTTTCTTGTTCGCGCATGAGCACGCTGCTAAAGCCAGCACGGTTGAGGCAACCCGTAAGCGGGTCTTCCTTGCTGGACTTTTCGTATTCGCTCTTCTCGATTTCGAGAGCGCGCAAGTTCTTTTCGAGTTCTTCACGCTTTTTCTTGCTGGCCGTACGTTCACGGCTGTAGTCAAAGAAGCGGATCATCAAAATCACGAAGAAGGTAATGAACCAGAGGGCAACAAGTGCCGTCGAAAGTTCAGCCTTCGAAATCTTCTTGCCCTTGAAGCAAAGGCCCTTGATTTCAAGCGTTCCGTAACCAAGCGGAGCGTTCGTACCCGTCTGGATTTCAATCAGCGGCACGTTCGACAGGTCGACCCTCGCATTGTGGACGTTAATTTCGTTCTGGGCAACCCACCAACCGGCCACACGGAATTCCTGCGGCACAAACACAGCCGGGTAGGTTTCTTCAAGCGGGAAAAATTCAATTTCGTTGAACTTGAGCGACAGTTCGTCGTCGGGGCGCGAGAAAGTGCTATCGTAACCGCGCATGTAAAGACGTACAGTTCCTTCACCACGGGGCTTCACCCACACAAAGATACTGTCGAACTTGGACAGGTCCTTACCACGGGTCTTGCCGTCACCCAAGAAAATCTTGACGCCCACATACGGGTAGGCATAGCCTTCCTTGAGTTCGTAGTCCACAATAATGGAAGAATCGGTACGGGAAAGCTTAACTGCAGAAGCACCACCATCGGCAGAGTCCGTCTCGGCAATGAGGTACGGATAATCGTGCAGGTACAGGGGCTCAATGACGTCTAGACCATTCTGATGCGCAAATAGTGCTATGACCGTAATAGCCAAAAGCACAAAAATCAGAATATTCATCCTGAACAGAACATATATCTTTTCAAGTATCCTAGACATGGGTTTACCCTATAGAAGACTAATTTTAAATATACAAAATTGACAAAAAACGCAATAATCACTTTTAAAAAGTGTGCGCTCCGTAACATAAAATTGTCCCAAAATCCCCCCTTTTTACGAAAATTTTAGCGAGAAAGCCATCTTCCAAGGCGTCCAACCACGGATCGGATCGCCTTTGTCATATCTTCATGCGAATGTATGTCGGGGTGTCCCAAGAGTCCGACATTTGCCGTAGTCAGCGTCATAAACTCCAAATCGGACTTTCCAGCCGCCTTCTGGGCGTCATAAATCGCCTTTACAGTCGGGGTCAAGTCATCGTTGGGCCATACCTTGGTCGATAACAGCAAGAACCTGACACCCGGATGGGCCTTGCGGAGCTTATCGAGAAGCTCCGCATAAGCCTTTTTGAACGCATCATGCTTTGCGTACGGCGGATTTCCCTGGAAATCGTTGATTCCAATGAAAAGGACTATGACTTGCGGATGGAATGAATTAAAATCATAGCGCAGCGAAGATTCCGAAACGCCATTGGCGATATCACCCGGAGCTTCTCCCGGAACCGTAAATTCATACAAGCGAGGAATCGGCCATTCCGGTACGATATTGTCATAATTACGTACTAGACCGCGTCCACTAAAAGCATTCACCTGAAAATCAGCCTTGAAACCGTCGGCAATCAAGAACGCGTAGCTCTTAGAGGCATTCGTCTTTTCGAACACCAGAGATTCGTCCTGACCGTTTTGGCCTTCGTTTCCAAAGCCCACTGTAAACGAGTCTCCAATGAATTCGATACGTCGATTAGATGCTTTCGGAGGTTCTTCAAACTTGCCCGATTTGTCGGTTACCACTCTAAAAAGGTGTACGCCACCCGGGTTGCTTTCGCTAATCTTAATTAGGCGATAAAGGTGCGGACCTGCACTGCCGGTCGTTTTTACTTTATACACATTCCGTGCATTTGTCGTAAACACGGCAATCTCTTTTCCATCTTCGTCGACACGGAATCTGGCTTCGCCTTCCAGTTCAAATTCCAACGACTTGGCCGTCGCCTTGAACTGCACCATGGCGGCAGGCGCACTGGTACGGCTATAGTCCTTGCCATGTTCCCAACGACCGCTGAACAACAGATTTTTAGAGAACTGATCCACGGAGACCTCCGCTCCAAAAGAAATTGTAGACATTAGGGCACAACCCACTAAAGTCGAGTAAATCCAATTCAAACAACGCATAAAGGAATAGTAGTAAAAAGTTGGCAGAGCTTAGTTAGTAGAACTTAGAAGAGTTATCTATGTTCTATAATCTAAGTTCTAAGATCTATTTTCTACATTGATTTACATGAAACTTGCTCGGTTGGCATCTGCGGGAATTTTGGCTCTAGCTGCATACGGAATGCTGCTGGGAGTTTCGGCATTTGCCGAGGGCGACAAGCCGACCGAAAAGACACCCGCAGTGCAAAAGCCCGAACCAGGTTCCCCTGGCGACACGCTCACGCGTGAAGATGCCCGCATGGCACTCCTCGTGTACAAGTTGCTCGACAAAGACGGCAAAATCAAGGGCGCCAACATTGAACGCGGCAAAAAGCTATTCATGCAAAACTGCAGACCCTGCCACGGCGACGACGGCAGGCGTTTCAACTTTTCGCTCTATTACGAAAAGCCCGCTTTTATTGGCGACCGCGCACGCGAAGAAATGCCCACCTTCTGGCACCAAATAAACTTTGGCGACAAGGAACGCGGCATGGAAGCCTACATCGATGAATTCACGTTGCAGGAACTCATCGACATTGCAGGCTTCGCCCAAACGTTGCCGTAATTACGGCTGGTGGCCGTTGTAGACTTTGACTTCTTGAATAAACGAAAGTTCCAAGAGTTCCGGAACTTCGCTTCCGTAAGGCTGAATCTCGATGGTCTGCGGAGACTTGGCAAGCTTAAGCGCATGCACAAAGAAGTTTCTTTCTACTTCGCTTTCGCCGCGCTTGGTCGGATTCTTGACCTTTGCCCCAATGAGTGCGCCCACGGTTTTTGCGTAACGCAACACTTTCACCAAGTCAAACGTGCTCAGCTTCTGGTAGTTGTTGCCGTACTTCGTTGAATTGAGCGCCGTCTGCAAGGTTTCCGAGTTGGCGGTATCCTTGAGTTCGTAGTCCGGAGCCTTCGCTTCAGGCCACACGACTGCAAAGTCCTTGCGCCATTCTTCGGTCGGAGCGTTTGAACGATTCACGTTCTTGCGTTCCACAAACGGGCAATAACCGTAGTTTGTCAAAATATCGAAGGCGCGAGACTCCATATCCGGCTTGAGCACGAATCCGTAGCCCGGAATATATTCGTTGGCGCATTCCATGAACTGCGGGAAACGGGAAAGTTCGCCGAGCACATCCAGGTTTTCAATCTTAAGCAGGCGGACCGTTTGCACGCGGGCGCCATAATAAGAAGAATTCCATTCGGCAATGGTCGATTCCACGTTGACCGGCGGCTTGATCCAACCCTTGAAGTTTTCGATTTCAGATTCGGCTATACCGCACTTGAGGCCTTTGAGATAGCTATCGCGATTCAGCGAAAAGCGAAGGTACACTTCGTCGTTTTCAACCTTGGTAAGGCAAGCAAGCATCAACAACACGCGCGGCGACGTTCCGGTAGATGCAATCAGTTCGAAGTTCGGTAAGCAAGAAATATTCTGCTCCGGAATCGAAGCAATCGAAGATTCAATCCAGTCGCGGCCAGCCTGTTCCAAGGATACCGCAGCAACCTTACCGCCCACCATGGTAAAGCGGACAAGGCCCAAGAGCCAAAGTTCACGAAGCGGACGAGGCAAGTATTCCCAAGCGATAAGCCCGTCTTTTTCTTGCAGACGGAACGTCGGATCCATCACCCAGAAAATGGTCGATGCAAACAAGGCCGTACGCGGCTTGTCAAGCATTCTCAAAAGACGAACGCAATGGCTACGGTCACCGCGGAAGCGTTCCTTGAGCCACCAGGACACCAGGTCCTGGTGCAGGCGGAAACCATTCTTACGAATGAATTCGAGAGCCTTTTCAGTCGGGACAAGGCATGCATCTTCTTGTTCCAGCCAACCATTGCCGGTAAGGAAGTTGAAAATCAGCGAGACTTCGTTTTCGGCAGTCTTTTCGGAAATGCGTCTTGCAGAAGTAAACGCTTCGGAACAAATCTGGTAGCTGCGACGATGCAGCAGGTTGCTATTGTTGACCTTGAGTTCGCCCGCCATGGCAAGAGCCAAGACTTCACAAATGTGCCAGTCAATCAAGTTCTGATAAAAAAGATCAGCACCCTTTACGGCCGGAGCGTCTACAAGCGGTTCATCAAAAATGCCAAGGAAGTTTGCAAAGCCATAATAAACCGACGTGTTGGTAGACGGACTACGCCAGAGCACGTATTCGCGGCACATTTCAAGCAAGAAATTCTGCAAATCACGACACTTGCTTACAGGAACCGTCAGTCGAAGTTCATTGAATGTAAGGCCCCTAGATGCACTATTGTAAATCAACGTCATACAATGGCGCTGCCAAGGCTCCATCTTTTGGAATAGGCCAACAACACGATCTTTGTCGTTATAAAAACCGAGAGTTTCATCTTGGATGAGGGCGTTATTCAACAAACCCTTGTGACCAAATGCCTTCGCATGCGCATTGCGAAGCAACGGCTTGGACATCCCTTCAAAAAAAGCATTCAAATCAAACATCAAATCAACCTTTATTGGGGAGCCAAATATAGTAAAAAATCACCTGTATGGCTTCTTACGTTTCTCGGTCCTTTTTAATAAGCCTGTCAAAAAACGGAAAAATCTTTCAGATCGCGAATTATCCTGCTTATTTCGGCGCAGCGTAATCACAATATCACGTTTAAATTCGGCATCTGTAATTTTTAAAAGACGAATTCGACGGTTATTGATACGCCCCCACGAAAACTCTGGCCAGAACCCTACACCGATTCCGCTAGCGATAGCATCTTTTACAGCAAGAGCGTTATCGCTTTCAAAAATGATATGCGTCTTGAACCCGACTCGTTCGCAATACTCGTTACAAATATTGCGCAACTGCTTGGAACCGTAAAGTCCGATAAAGTTCGTCTCTTGCAATTCCTTGAGTGAAATGCTATCGCGCTTGCGGTACTGCGCCACATTGGGAACAGCTAGGTAAATATTTTCGGTGCAAACAAAATTTTCTTCGTCCGAGTTTTCGCTATAGCTTTTGGCAGGCGCCTTGTAGCTTGCATAAGTGCGAACACAAATGTCGTAAAGAGTCGTCTCTTCGTTCTGCACCAGATTGAATCGCAGGTCCGGATCGTTTTGCTTATATAGAATAACTGCATTGGTCACAAACGTCGAAGCGGCAAGAACGTTCAGGTTTAAGGTCGCCGATTGTTCATTTTCCATAGCGCGGAGCTGTGCAGGAAGCGCTTCAATGTCTTCATAAAGTGGCTTCACTTTCTTATAAAAATATTCCCCAATTTCTGTCAATTTGATGTTTCTGCCCTGCGTCTTGAATAGTTTTACGCCGAGTTCGTCTTCGAGTTTATGAAGAGCATGCGTGAGCGCAGGCTGTACAATACATAGGGTTTTCGCACTTTGGGTTACATGTTCCGTGCGTGCAACTTCCAAGAAATATTTTAAATGCGTGAGTTCCATACAATTTTCTTATTTAAAATAACTCATCAAAAATATTGATGAATTAAATATAAATAATCTATTAGACAATATGAATAGGCAGTTCTAAATTTGCAGTCGAAATTCAAGGAGTACCTATGAAACGCATCATCAAGACAATTACAATCGCCGCATTCACCATCAGCACCGCCATTGCTTTTACCGCCTGCGAACAAGCCAACACTTGCAATTACGACGAAGCCGCAAACACGCTCGTATGTCCCGAAAAGACCTACAAGACTGCAAATCTCGGCGAAAAAGTCTGGATGGCTGAAAACATGGACGCCTATGTTCCCGATTCCAGCATTTGCTACGGCAACCATCATTCCAACTGCGAAAGCATGGGCCGCCTTTACACCTGGAGCGCTGCGACAAACGGCCTGTGCCCCAAAGGCTGGACGCTCCCTTCACAGCAAGATTTCAAGAACGCCTTTGGCGGAGCTTCTACGGAAGCGCTCAGGAAAAGCGCCGCATTCAACATGCAGTTCGCCGGCTTCCGCTACTTTGACGGCAAGTTCGCCGACAAGGATTCTAGCGCCAGTTTCTGGACAAGCGACAGCTACGACGATTCCAGAGCATACCTCGTTCGCGCAACAGATTCTATAATTACTTACGAACATTTCAATAAAAGCATTGCAGCTTCTGTTCGCTGCGTAAAAGAATAATTCAAGTTATAGGGGATAAAATGACTTGGTTAATCGACTTATTCACGAAGCCCTCGGTAGGGCAACAGGTGGTAGCGATCGCGCTCACCGCTGCAGTCGGCCTCATGGTCGGAAAAATCAAGGTCAAAGGAATTAGCCTTGGTGGCGCAGGAGCTCTCTTTGTAGGCATTCTGCTTGGGCACTTAGGACTGCGCGTCGAAGGAAACGTCCTTCATTTTATCCAGGAATTCGGCTTAATCCTTTTTGTGTACACTATCGGTATGCAAGTGGGGCCGGGCTTTATGGATTCCATTCGACGCCATGGCTTGGTACTCAACATTCTTTCGACAAGCATCGTGCTGCTCGGCGTTGTCGTAACGCTTTGCCTTTACTTCTTTACAGATATGCATAACAACGTACCCGTGCTCATAGGAATGCTTTGTGGCGCTGTCACAAATACGCCTTCCCTAGGAGCCGCTAACTCAGCCTTTGCCGCGGCCGGGGTGGACACATCCCTCACGGGTATCGGGTACGCTGTTGCATATCCGTTCGGCGTTATCGGTATCATCTTGGTCATGATTCTTGTGCGAATCATCTTTAGGCAAGACCCGGCCAAGGCCGCCGACAAATATACCGCCGAAATCGCCGCCCACAGCAAAGAGATTGAATCTTGCAGCCTGATGGTTGACAACCAGAATCTTTACGGCACAGCACTGAAAGACATTCCGAACCTGATTTCGAGCGGAGTCGTCGTTACCCGCCTTTTGCGCGGCGAAAGCATTTTTACTCCTAACGGAAAAACGGTGATTGAACAGGGCGACAAGCTGCATATCGTGGGTATGCCCGAAGCAGTTGCCGCCATGGAAAAAATCATCGGCAAGCGTCTTGAAAAGCCTATCACAACATTCGCCTCGGACACCGCAAAACCGATTCAGGTTAAAAGCATTCTCGTGACGAACAAGAAGATTCTAGGTCGCACGATTGGTTCCTTGGCTCTTGCAGAACGCTACGGCGTAAATATCAGCCGTGTGGTTCGCAGCGGATTCAAGTTTACAGGTCGCCTTGACCTGCGAATCAAATTTGCCGACAAATTGATGGTCGTTGGCCCTGCCGAAGGCATTGAAGCCGCCGCAAAGGAACTGGGCAATTCGCTGACAGCACTTGATCACCCTGAAGTATTGCCCGCGTTCCTGGGCATCTTCCTGGGAGTCATTGTCGGAAGCATTCCTATAGCACTCCCAGGGATGCCGACCCCGCTTAAGCTGGGTCTTGCCGGCGGCCCCTTGATTGTGTCGATTCTCTTAAGCCGCAAGCGTAAAATTGGTCCGCTGAACTTCTTTATGGCAAACAGCGCAAACCTAATGCTCCGCGAATTCGGACTCACACTGTTCTTAAGCTGCGTCGGTTTGAATGCAGGCATCAAGTTCTTCGACGTGCTCTTGAATGGCGACGGACTTTACTACATGGGACTTGCAGCCTTGATTACCTTCTTGCCGCTTGCAATTGTCGCAACAATTGGCCACCTGGTTTTCAAAGTCAACTACCTTTCGCTCTGCGGTGTACTTGCAGGCGCCACCACCGACCCCCCTGCACTCGCCTTCGCAAATGGCCAAGCCAACAGCGAAGCAGTGAACATCGGATACGCCTCGGTTTACCCGCTCACCATGCTGCTTAGAATTTTAAGTGGACAAGTGCTCGCAATACTCTTGCTGCAAGCGATGTAATCCACACCCGAAACTCCATCGAGTACTCCCTCTAGAACAAACAAGGCTCCCCTCATGCAGGGGAGCCTTTCCGTTGCTTTTATTTCTTGTTTGCCGAGCTTAGCTCACTTTTCTTATTCAGCGGGGCAAGCGTCAACGAGCTGACCTTCGAGCGTCGTCTCGCATTCACCAGCCATTGCTGCAGGGAGTGCTTCGCAGCCGCCCATGACACCCGGAATCACGCAGTAAATCACGTCGCCGCCAGCAGCAGGTTCCTCACCTGCACCTGGGCCAGCGGGTTCTTCACCTGCGCCCGGACCAGCGGGCTCTTCGCCTGCACCCGGACCAGCGGGTTCTTCACCAGCACCCGGACCGGCAGGCTCTTCACCTGCTCCCGGACCAGCGGGTTCTTCGCCTGCACCCGGACCGGCAGGTTCTTCACCTGCGCCCGGGCCAGCGGGTTCTTCGCCGCCACCCAGATCAATAGTTTCTTCGCCTGCACCTGGATCAGCAGGTTCTTTACCGGCACCCGGATTTTCGCCCGCGGGTTCTTCAGCAGCCGGAGTATCAGCATCCGGATTTGCGGGAGTATCTGCAGCCGGAGCGTCGTCACCGCAACCGTCAACCGGCTTGCCAAGCGTCATCGGAGCAAAGACATTTCCATTGCACTGCACGGTATCCTGAACATCCGCTTCTTCAACATAAACCTTGGCACACATATTCACGGTAGGCGTGCAAGTAAGATTAATCGCATCTTCAAGGGTTTTAACACTAGCCGGAACATTGCTGTTATCAGCAGCAGGGCTAGAAGAGGAACTATCGTCACCGCAAGCAACGAATGACGCCATTGCAAAAGCGGCAAAGGGAAGGATGATTTTTTTGTTAAGCATTTTGACTCCTTATAGAACTAAAAACCATAATAAACATATATCCGTTTTAAAATAAAACGGATATACGGCACTAGTAAAAAAAATTTTCTTATTGAATTATAAAACGTTGATATTACTTTTTGGAACTTTTTGTTACAATTTAAAATTCCATTTCTGCTTCTTGAAAGAGCATATCGCAAGTGAGGCCATCATATACATACATGGCAGCCCCAACTGCAGCAATCCCCATATAAGAAAGGTCGCATTTTTCACCCCCTGCAGGGCAAGCATTCATCAACTCACCATCACATTCCGATGCATCGAACTCGCCGGCAGCTGCTTGAGTGCAAATAGGACCAAAGGAACACGCGAGAGTCTTTCCATTAGGATCATAATTAGAAGGAGTTTGGCCGCCAGGCGTCACATCAACCACCTCATCACCATCATCTTCTACAAGTTCTTCGCAACTCATTGATCTAAATATAGAGCCATAATAATAGGTCAAAGCAGAATCATTACTAGTTTTACTTCTTGCGGCACAAATTTTCACGGCTCCCGACGGACAACCATTACCCAAAACAGCGGATCTTACCGCCCCTTCATATTCTTCATCATCAGCCGAACACATCTTTCTGACAGAATCTGCAAAAGCGATATCGGCTTCTACGCAAAAACGATTTCCAAAAAGATCGGCTGTCTGCATTTCACAAGAAATCAGATTAGACGAAGTCGTGTTCTGCGATACAGGATTGTCAGTCGACGGATTATCCACAACAGCATCCGACTGTTTCGAAACATAGACCGAATCTCTATTGTTATTTCCCGTCGGGTCAGAAGTCGCGGCTGGATTGTTCTCGGGGGTCGAATCAGCGCTAGAACTGCTGTCGCAACCGAAAAGGGCAAGCACCGCAAAGGCGGCGACAGACACGAAAATTTTTGATTTAAACATAAGAACTCCTTGTATAACTAGGGATAAATATATATCCAAATCTTTAAAAAGTATACAAGCACAAAAAAATCCCCCAGCTTTTCGCCAGGGGATTTAAAAAGTTGCTCAGAACTTATTAAAAAAACTGGGGCGGCCAACGCGGGTTCTTCGAGGACATATCGATCTTGTAGAAGTCCTTTTCGAAGCGGCCATCGTCCATGCCGTACATCTGCATCACGTGGCGAGCAATCCACTTACCGAGCTTGAGCACGGTGAGCTTCTTGCGCAGACGACCCTGGCAGTCGCGGTTCATGATATCCGGGAGGGTCGAGGTCGTGAGGATTTCATCGATAGCCGGGCTGTTGAGCTTTTCACGAGCTTCGGCACTGGTGTGGAAGTGGGTCACGCCGAAGCACACGCGGTTCGGATTACCCTTCTTGATGTGTTCGCAGCACTGCACAATCGTCGTACCGGTACGCACCATGTCGTCGAACACGATCACGTCCTTGCCTTCGATTTCTTCGATGCTGATGTCGGAAAGTTCCGGGTTGAAGGTCATGCTGATTTCACGTTCGCCGGTACGGACCTTGTCCATCACCACGCGCTTGCATTCGGGGAGCTGCAAAGCGTCGAACACAGCGTTCATGAACGGGCGTGCGCCCTTGTCCGGAGAAACGATCACGAGGTTGTTGCCGTCCTTACCGGTCTGAACGAAGTTGCTGCTCTTGATGTAGTGAGCGTAAACGTCGGTCGGAATCAGATTATGGAAGTTGCCTTCGAACACTTCGTTAAAGAGGTTCTGGACCTTGACACTGTGGTTGTGGCAGGTCACGACGGCATCCACGCCGGCGGTCTTCAAAAGTTCAGCATAGAGGTGGCTTGTGAATGCCTGGCCGTCGAACTTCTTGAGGTCGATATCCGGGCGATCTTTTTCGAGCGGGCCGACGCGGTGCGGGCCACGGTCCTGGGCACTGTAGAACAAATCGGGTTCCACGAGCACCACCTGTTCGGCACCGTTGTCCTTAGCGGCGCGGGCCAAAATGCAGTTACGCATGGCGTAGTCGTTACGGCTGCGTTCATGGTTCGAAACCGAGCAAATCAAAACGATCTTGCCTTCCAAGCGACGGCCGATATGTTCCATATCGTCCACATCGAGCATGTAGCGGGGGCAGAATTCGGAGTTTGCGAAGGTCTTCAAGGAGACCACGTCGGAAATATCTTCACGGAGGCCGATGTACTGGGCCATGTCGATGGCGAACGGATCATCAGTGAAGTTTCCGGTCACGATAAAACGATCAGACATATTTACGCCTTGATGTTGAGGTTGAACCATTGGTTATGGGCAAATATAGAATAATTCAATACCCAAATTCAAGGTCGTCATACAATAGGCAACGTATCAAAAAAGACTTTCGCCATTTCTGACGAAAGCCTTAAAATCATAACGACGCTATGCGAAGCTTATAGATCGATAATGCGGTCGTTCTGCATGAGTTGCTCAAAAGTCTGGCGTTCGCGCACGACCTTCAGTTCACCGTTGGTGTACATGGTTTCGGCAGCATAACGGCGGCTGTTGTAGTTGCTGCTCATGGCGGCACCGTAGGCGCCAGCGTCATGGAGAACCAGCAGGTCGCCCACCTGGGCCTTCGGGAGTTTGCGGGTCACCACGAAGCCACCTTCTTCCTGCGTGAACACGTCACCGGATTCGCAGAGCGGGCCTGCGACAACGGCGTCCACCGTTTCGTTCAGTTCGCGACCGTCGCGGGCGATAATCGAGATGGCATGATAGCTACCGTAGAAGCTCGGGCGAACGAGGTCGGTAAAGCCGGCATCCACCAGATAGAACAGGTTGTCGCCCTGCTTCTTGACGGCGCGGATTTCGGCCATCAGGTAACCGCTTTCGGCCACCAGGTAACGACCCGGTTCCACTTCCAAGTGAACCTCGTGGCCGATGCTCTGCTGAATGCGCTTGCGGGCATCATCCCACAGCTTGTAGTAAGCGTTCACGTCGATGCGGTTTCCCTTGTCTTCTTCGTGATACGGAATCGGGAGGCCGCCCCCTGCACTGATGGTGCGCAAGTGAGAGCCCAGGCGACGGCTAGCGTCGACCATGGCGTCGCAAACCTGTGCGAGGTGTTCAAAGTCCGTGCCGGAACCGATATGCATGTGCAGTCCCGTAATCCACATGCCATTCGCCTGCGCGAGCTTGATGCAGTCCTTGATCTGTTCGTGCCAGATACCGTGCTTGCTGAGGTCGCCACCGGTGTTGGTCTTGCGGGAGTGTCCATGGCCAAAACCCGGGTTCACGCGGATGGTGAGTTCGGACTTCACGCCGAAATCAGCAAGCTGCTGGATCATGTCCGGCGAGCCCACGTTCACGGCGATGTTGTGTTCCTTGACAAGCTCCAAAGCGTCCTTGTCGAAGATGTCTGCGGTGTAGACAATTTCAGGAGCCTTGCCCTTCTGCTGGCCGCCCTTGAATCCGGCCTTGAGAGCGCGAACAATTTCGCCGGCAGAAACTGCATCGACGACGCAGCCGAGCTTACGGATAAGCGAAACCACGGAAAGGTTCGGGCATGCCTTCTGGGCGAAGCGAACGGTGTCAAATACCTGGACATCCTTCACGCACTTTTCAATCGTAGCGCGGTCATAAATCCAAAGCGGGGTGCCGTACTGTTCGGCAGCCTTCACAAAAACGTCTTGAGGAATAGAATAGTTTGCCATACGGGGGTTAAATTTAGAAAATGAGTATGAGGTATGAGGTCGCACTGACGTGCTTTGAGGTCGCTTCGCTTTGGGGAAAGAGAATTGGGTGGCGTGGGATTTGTGCCGACTTTACACAAAATGAAAAACGCCGAGCGATTTGCCCGGCGTCATTTCAATTGCTATAAAAGCGATTAGACGTGTTTGACCTTGTTGTCGCCTTCGTCCCAGTACTGGCCATCGCAAACGAACTTGTATTCGTAATCGCCAGAATCGAGGGTGATCTTGCCAGTCCAAAGACCAGTCTTCTTGTCCTTCTTGAGCATGTCCTTGTCAACAGCCCAGTTGTTGAAGGAGCCTGCAACGGACACGGTGGTGGCCAGCGGGCAGTTGGCTTCGAACACAACCGTCACCTTCTTGGGAGCCTTAGCAGCGGCCTTCTTTTCAGCAGCAGCCTTCGGGGCGGCCTTCTTAGCAGCCGGCTTAGCGGCAACAGCTTTCTTTTCTGCAGCCGGCTTTGCAGCGGTCTTGCAGGCAGCCTTCTTGGCCGGGGCCTTCTTTTCGGCGACAGCCTTCGGAGCAGCCTTAGCGGCAACCTTCTTGGCAGCGGCCTTGGCAACTACAGTTTTTGTTCCTTTAGACATACTTATCTCCTTGCTTTGTTTGTGCACAAAGATAGTAAAAAAAAATCAACTTGTCTAATTTTTCTATATTTGGACTATGCTCAAGCAAATTATCGCCCCTAGCGTTTTAAACGCAAACTTCCTCGAACTCGGCAACGGTCTTAAGGCTATCGAAAACGGTGGCGCAGGCCTTGTTCACCTCGACATCATGGACGGACACTTTGTCCCAAATATCAGCTTCGGCCCGGGAATTTCTGCCTGCGTGGGCAAGGGCACTAAGCTCCCGCTCGATTGCCACCTGATGATTGAAAATCCTGAAAACTACGTGGGTGAATTTGCAAAGGCCGGCGCAAGCCTCATCAGCGTGCATGCAGAAACCACGAATCACCTCGACCGCCTGCTGCACCAGATTAAGGAACTCGGTGTCAAGCCCGCAGTGGCCATTAATCCGGCAACTCCGCTCGAAAGCATCAAGTACGTGCTCGATATCGTAGACATGGTTTTGGTGATGTCAGTGAACCCGGGATTCGGCGGCCAGAGCCTGATTCCTTACTGCCTCGACAAGATTCGCGAACTTCGCCAGATTAAGCCGGAACTCGACATCCAAATTGATGGCGGCGTGAAGCTCGATAACATTCTCGCCTGCAAGGAAGCCGGAGCAAACGTGTTCGTGGTCGGTTCCGCGATTTTCGGCAAGCCCGATCCTGAAGCCGTTTGCCGCGAGTTCGTGAAGCTCGTTAACGGCTAGTTGCACCATTGGCGCGGTAGCGTTTTTCGCCATCGCGGATAATCGCATTGTGGCGCTCCCTCTGAACGAAGGGGGCGTTTTTCTTTTGTGCTGCAGCTGGGAGGGCACGCGGAATCGATGATTTGACATTTTCGTCATAGTAGATTTTGCCCAAATAGGCGGCAGGCTGCTCGTCGCCACATGTTCCGCCACCCACACGCTTACTGTTGGCAAATTGAACCTCGCCCACCTTCAAGAACACTTGGTAACGTCCTTTGCCTCGTATATTTAATTTGGTCAAAATTTCAATTTCGTTATTTCCGTCGAACGTCATCACAGTATCGCCACCTGCAATCGATATAGTTCGGCTATGGATATCACGGGAATCAATGTCCGGCAGGTCGTAATAAGTCGGCATAGGGCACTCCAACAAACCGGTACCTTCCAGGTCTGTTAAAATGGCAAGCCTTACCGGAGCGTTCCATGTCAAATTGCCAAAGCCCACGTTCTGAATGCGGAGTTTCGCACGTAAAATTCCGTCGTCCCCTACGGTATCGCTCATCCACGATTCGCGCAGTACAAAACGATAGCCCAAGTGGTCATTGATGTACTTGAAACCCGAAAGCGAATCAACACGCGCTGGATCGTAATCAAAATCTTTCTGCTTAAACGGGGTCTTTTTCCAACTGTCAATCAGCTTGTTGTTCCACTGAATGTTCAGGTAACTTGTATGTGTGCGGAAGCCTTCGTATGCCAAGAACTCTGGTGTATTGATGACCTGATAATTTTCTGCTGTCGTAAGCGCCTCGCCGCCGTAAGGCGTGTTGATGCTGTACTTTTCGAGCCAGGCCACCCCTTCTTCGCGGCAGATAGACGTCGCACAATCCGCGCCCCAAGTGCCATAATCGTACTGCGTTCCTAAATAGCCGTCGTTGAACATTCCCACGCGATACATGGTGTCGCCCTTCGCCTTCGCGATTTCTTTGAATTTATCGCCGTCGATATTAAAATCAACACCCCAGTTGTCAAAGCCCAAAACCTTCGCCGAATAGTTACCCGTGCGCGTAAGAATTTTGAGTTCGGTGGGAGTGTTACGGAGCATCAAGTTTACCGCCTCGGCCACACGGTCATAGGTGATATTCGTATCAGAGTGCATTTCACCGTAGGCGCCATGCATGCCCATTTCGAGAGCAACGATTACATCGGTATTTTTCGAAAGCACCGGCGCAAGCTGTTTCACATGCTTAAGCACCCATTCATGATCCGGCGTCACATTGCTACGGCCATTGTACCACGGGTCGTAACAGATACGCACAATCACGTGTCCACTATTCTTGCGGATATTGTCAAAGGTCTCCTGCAAAACATTCAGAGCATCTTCAGTCAAATCTTGGTTCTTGCCCCAGGTGGTATCCTTCTTGCCTCCGGTTGTGTCGATTCCTAACCAAGCGTGGCTACTGAATTCCGAAATTTCAGCTCGCAAGTGCAGCAATTTGCTATAGGGATTTTCAATCGGCTTACCGCCCGAAGGCTTGAGGTGCAACACCTGCGGTGTATAGAATCCGCGATCGAAATTTTCAAGAGTCGCCATCGCATCAGTCGTGTCAATGTTCCGCTTCACAAGACCTGCCGCAAAAAGCGGCGTATGCAAAAGTACCGCAGCAATCGCCCAAATAACAAACTTCTTCATGGAGCCCCCTTCACAAAAAAACGGATACGGCATCAAGCCATATCCGTAATATATATTATTCGGGGGTCAGGTTTAAGAAATCAATGAAAAAAACTAAAACCTGTGACCAATGAAACTCAAAAACTACTTGTTATAAATCGCTTCGAGAGCGGCTGCAAGGTAAGCGAGGGGTGCGTTCCAGTTGATGGCCACTTCATTGGTCGCATAGCTGCAGCGGTCATCAATATAAGCAAGGGCCGGCTTGTCGGCAGCAGCATAATTCGGGCATTTCCAATTTTCCTTGCCGTCCAGGTTAATGTCCTGCTTGCCGAGGTGCGGACCACCCACAAGCATTCCCGGCACCGGATCGTCCACCATATCCGATTCGCTCGGGCGGTGGTGCGGATTGCGCGGGCTCCTGTAACCGAAACCGGTCACGTAGGTAATGTCCTGCGGGTTCTTGCCGAGCAAATAGTCGAGGCACTGTTGTGCGCCATCCAAATAGCTCTTGTCACCGGTGAGCAAATAAGCGTGAACCAGCACCATGCCGTTATTTGCCATGGCACTATTGCTACCCCAGTTCCAGCTCCATGGGAATGCAGGCAGGCGGTAGGCACTCGTGTCGCCCACAGCACGGAGGTTATTCGCTTCGTTAAGCACAGTCTTCTTGGCAGCGGCCACCACATCCTTATCGAAGTCGGCAGAGTCAAGAGCCACGCGGAAGGCGGCAAGCATATTCACGTTGCCCCACCAAGCGCCATCGGGCGTGAAGAGGTTGTTCTTGAGATCTTCCTGATAATAGGGCTTCTTGGTCGCGCGGAAAAGTTCTGCAGCAGCCCAACGGAATTCATCCTTACCGTCTTCGCCGTCATGCATGTAGTTACCCGTCTGCACGTCAGCAGGCTGCTTGTAGAACTGCTGCGGGTGCATCTTGGCCCAAGCATAAGCGCTTTCGGCGGCCTTGAGCATCTTATCGGAATAAGCCTTGTCCACATTCTTGTAAACGACACTTGCCTGCGCCATTACAGCAGCAAAGTCAAGCGTTGCCGTTACATTCTTGAGAATGGCGTAACGCGGAGCGTCATCCTTTTCAGGGAGCACGCTACCACCGAACTTGAGAGTCGTCACCTTGTGATAAACGGCGCCATCCTTGTCTTGCATGGAAAGCATCCAATCCAAGTTGTAACGCACTTCTTCAAGAATTTCAGGATACTTTGCAAATTCGCGCGGAATATTCCATGTCAGCGAATCCAAATACTTCGGGAAGTTTTCATAAGCCTGCAACAGCGTGAACACGGTAATGCCCGAATTCACAATGTACTTGCCATAGTCACCGGCATCGTACCAGCCGCGATCGGACTTGATAGTCTTTCCATTGCCCTTGCCGCCAGTCACCTTGTCAGAACCATAAATAATGACCTTGTCATCTTTATGGCCTGCGGCGCGAGCCCACTTGCCCGCATACTGCGGTTCGAGCGGCATACTGGCACGCTGGTAGTAGAACCACTTGAGGCTAGCCTTCACCAAATCGTTATAGACATTCTTGCCCACGACAATCGGGGTGCCTACATATTCACCGCCGCGGAACAAGCGATAAGTTCCCGGAGTTTTCAAAGCAGAAATATCGAAAGTCTGAACTTCTTCGCCACTGTATTCCCAATCATAGACCATGGGGGCCTTCAGCTTCAGAACCGTTTTACCCTTGAGGTCGCGGACTTCGAGCCCGTTGGCATCGCTACCGGGGTAAACGACCGTCTTTTCGGCATTGGGGGCAAAACCCAGCTGGTTTACAAGGGGGCCTGCCACAGCGCCTGCTGCCGACAATGAAACAGTTGCCGAAGCAACAAGGAATTTCCCGAAAAAAGCTCTTTTTGTTTTCATACCTAGAATATACTTAAAAACGGGCTCCTTGAAGCCCGTTTAATCGTTTTTTCCGTTTTCAGCGGGAAACAGCCCTATTCCTTGTCCTTGTCGCCCACGGAAAGCTTTGTATCGCCCTTCGAAATCGAGAATCCCTTCTTGAGGGCAATTGCCGTGATAGCAATAATCAGAACAATCAGAACAGCGCAACCGCTCGGCGATGCAAGAGCAGCAACAGGAGACTGCTGCTTGATTGCTTCCTGCAATTCGGTCTGCAACTTCGCTATATCAGTGTTCAACGAATCATTTACGCCCTGCAGATGTTGCACGTCCAATTTCAATTGAGCAACCTGTGTAGAGCAAATCTGCAAATCCTTTGAGAGTGTCAAAGAATCCCTCTGCAAGCCCAAAATGGTCTTGTTCACACTGTCCCTATGCTGCTTGAATTTCTTCATCAGCTCCATTTTGTTGAGTTTGGCGTTTGCATTGTCGGTAGAATCCGTTGCTTTAGTTACTTGAGGCATGTTTTCTTCTTCCTATTTGGGGGTTAATGCTTCTTGTTGACGAACAATTGAATAATCAGGGAAATAACGCTTTCAAAAAGCGATTTAGATTTTTTGGCAGGCGCCATTCTAGGAACCACCTTGACCGCAGGCTTTGCTGCAGGTTTCACTGCCGCAGGAGTCTCCGCCGAAGATGTATTTTCGGATGCAGGGGTTTGCGGCTTTGGCGCATCTGTTTTCGGAGTTTCGGGCGTAGTCGTTTCGACCTTAGTTGCGTCGGCCTTCGCTTCGGTCTGGGGCGGATTCGAGCTAGAACACTTTGCAATTATGGCCTTGAGCGACGGCGTAAACGGCCAGTCAAACTTGTCCTTGCGCACGTTCGTATGGTAGAACACTCCCTTAAAAGAGATAGCCTCTGCATTATTTGCAAACGGGGCGTCATCGCTCTTGAAATTCATCGGAATATCATGAGTTCGACCAAGGTACTTGATTAAAGCGGAAACTGCATCTATCTGGACATCCGTCATAGAGGCGAAATAATCGTAGCCCCTGTAATTCTGTTTGTCGTAAAATTGGTTTTCAGACACATTGCAGTAAACACTGCCGTAGGCATCGACAAGATTTTCACCAGAAAGTTTTAATTGGCCGTAGTTTGAAATTTCGATACCAATAGACTGCTTTGACATGCTGCCGTTACCGCCAATGGCGCCACTTCCTAAATGGTAGCTCCATTCGGCATCAGGGAACATCTCATAAATACGGCCCGAGCGGTCAACCAAGTACGAAACAGACACAAAATTGTCCTTGGTTGAAAGAGCGGTCACATCGGACTTGATATAGCCTACGGTAAAGTGCAGGCAAATGCTTTTCTTGACAGTCTTGGTCTTGTAGTAATAGGAATTGTAATTCGGACGAATTGAATAAATCTTGACGCCGTTCCCGATATCAGTTGTCGTGGTCAACTTGTACTTGACCCCAGCCGAATTTGTCAGGTCTTTAAAGAAATCATCTTCTTTTTTCTGGATGCTTTCCGGCCTCATAATTTATTTTCCTTCTTATAGATAAAGTACAATATAGATTTTTTATCTTGTTTTCATTATTCAAGAACAAACTTTTACATACAAAAACAAAAAACCGCAGCGGGTCTCGCTGCGGCTTTTCGTTTTAAAGGGTGTAAGCTATTAGCCCTTCTTGCTTCTGTGGCTGTTCTTGATCCATTCGGTCTTGTGGACTTCCGGGATATCGTCGAGCAGCTTGAGCGTGTGCGGTTCATTCGTGTTGTCGAGCACTTCAGCAGGAGTACCCTGGTTCACAATCTTACCGTCGTGCATAATGAAGATACGGTCAGAAACGTAGTTTGCAAGACCGATATCGTGGGTCACGAACACCACGGTCATCTTCAGCTCGTCTTTCAACTTGCGGAGGTAATCGAGGATGTTTGCACGCACGCAGGCGTCCACCATGGAGGTGGCTTCGTCAGCAATCAAGACCTTCGGACGGAGCGCGAAGATACGAGCCAAAAGCATACGCTGCATCTGACCACCGGAAAGTTCGAACGGATACTTGCCTTCGATGTCTTCGGGCTTCACGTTCACAGCCATCAGGCCTTCGTCCACGCGGCGGCGGACTTCTTCCTTGGAGGGCTTGTCCTTGAGGATGTTCAGGGCGTCTTCCAGCTGGCTACGAATCGTAAAGAACTGGTTGAAGCAGCCGAACGGATCCTGGAATACGGACTGCACTTCGTTCCAGTGAGCCTTCAGGTTCTTGATGGGCTTGTCGCGATACAGGAACTGGCCACGAGTCGGCTTGTAAAGACCGAGCATGATCTTTGCGAGCACGGACTTACCGCAACCCGAACCACCCACGATCGAGATGAATTCTTCGTCATAAATGTCGAAGGACACGTCCTTCACGGCGGTCTTCAGGGTCTTACCGGCACCAAAGTCCTTGCTGATGCGCTTAGCGGAAAATACAATGGGTTTATCAGACAGCATAATCGCACCTCACTTGACGGTCGCCTACAATGCGGATGTTCTGGGTATTCTTCTTGCAGTCGGGGCATGCCTTCTTGCAACGGGGTGCAAAGCGGCAACCCACGATCTTGTTCTTGAGGCTCGGAGGAGCACCTTCGATAGCCACCGGATGACGGGTACGCTGAGAAGCTTCGGTAGAAAGCATAGCGCCCATCAAAGCCTGCGTATAGGGGTGACGCGGGTCCTTAACAACCTGGTCAGCCGTACCGTATTCCACGATTTCGCCGGCGTACATGATGGCGATATTGTCAGCCACATGGTACAGAAGCGGAAGTTCGTGGGTAATGAAGATCATGGTAGAGAAGATGCCCTTGTCAAGAAGATCAAAAATCATCTTGATCACTTCCTTCTGGGTAGAAACGTCCAGAGCGGAAGTCGGTTCGTCAGCAATCACCATCTGCGGGTTGAGAAGCGTAGAAATACCAATCACGGAACGCTGGCGTTCACCGGCGGTGAGCTGAATCGGATAAGAGTTCAGCACGCGCTTGGTGTCCATACCGAACAAGTCGAAACGTTCGCAAAGACGGTCGTAGATTTCCTTGCTGTCGAGTTTCTTGCCCGGCTGCTGGTGAGCGGCGATCACGTCGGCTGCGATGTCCTTGATTTTACGAACCGGGTTCAGGGCGTTGAATGCACCCTGCGGGATCATGGAAACCTGCTGAGCCAAAACGTTGGCGCGCACGTCTTCGAGCTTGCGGTGCATCAGGGATTCCATGTGGTCGCCCACGCGCACACGCACGTCACCCTTTTCAGGATAAAGCGGCGGAATGCACATGCCCATAAGGCCAGACACCAAGGTGGACTTACCGCAACCAGATTCACCTGCGATACCAAGGATTTCACCCTTCTTCATGGAGAAGGACACATCCGTCACGGCATGAGTCTTGTCGCCGAAACGGCCAAGGTAATAGAGGCCGAGATTTTCTACTTCAAATACATTTTCAGACATTTCGTTACCTCTTATTTGCGCAGACGCGGGTTAAAGACGCCTTCCATAGAAGTATTGATGAGGTAAAGGGCAAACACCGTAAGGGTCACCACGAGGGTTGCTGGAATGAAGGCAATCCAGATGGAGTCGGCCAGAGCGCCGTTGTCCTTTGCCTGGTTCAAGATGATACCGAGGCTAGTCGTATCGACAGGGCCAAGGCCGATCATGGAGATAGAAGCTTCGGAAAGAATACCCGAACCCACCTGCATGATGAACACCATGAACACATAAGAGAGCAAGTACGGAAGCACATGCTTGATCACGATCGTGAGCGTGGATGCACCATTGATGCGAGCGAGTGCGATATGGTCGCGGCTACGCAGAGAAGATGCCTGGGCACGCACGGCACGAGCAGACCAGCTCCATGCGGTAAGACCGATGATGAGGCCGATCAAGGTGAGGGAACGACCGTCCTTCACGGCAGAGCTGATGAGCACGAGAATCACGAACTGCGGAATCACGATGAAGAGGTTCGTGAACATGTTCAGCACTTCGTCAATCCAACCGCCGCGGAAACCACCGAACAGACCGATAAGCACACCGATCGTCGTTGCGATGATACCAGCCACAAAGCCCACATAGAGAGAACTGCGGAGGCCAGCGATCAACAGAGACACATAGTCACGACCAAGGTGGTCAGTACCGAGCAAGTGTTCAGAAGAAGAACCTGCATACGGACCAGCGAGAATGTCACGGGCGTGAGTATCGACACTGTAGAAGAGAGGTCCAAAAAGCGCGATCAGGAGCGTGAGCACGAAGATCGAGATACCGATGACGAACATCGGGGACTTGAGAAGGTTTCTTAAGAGTTTCAACATAATTACTTACCTCCCATTTGGAGACCGGCCTTCACGCGCGGATCGAACACGGCGATGAGCACGTCAACGGCGTAGTTGGCGACGAGCACGCAGGTCGAAATCATGAGCGTACAACCCTGAATCGTTGCGTAGTCGTTCTTCTGGATGGCGTTAAGCATAGCCATACCGAGGCCCGGATAAGAGAAGATCATTTCGGTAATGAGTGCGCCACCCACCATGGCACCCAGAGACTGAGCAAGACCGGTGAGCTGCGGGAGCATTGCGTTACGGAACACGTAGCTGATGATCTTGCCTTCGCGAAGACCAAGCCACTTGGCATACTTCATGTAGTCAGTACCGAGTTCATAAATCGACATGGAACGCATACCCGTTGCCTGACCCGAAAGAAGAATCGGGAAGCAGCTGAAGAACGGGAGGATGTAGTACCAAGCGACGCTCTTGATGCAAGTCCAGGAGAAGGTGAGTTCCGGAATGTCGGAGCTGTAAGCACCCATAGCCGGGAACCAGCCGAGCGTAATGGAGAACATAGCCACCAAAAGCATACCGAACACGAAGTACGGCACACCGTTCAAGAACATAGCGCAGGGGAAGAATACCTTGTCAAAGATGCCGCGCTTGTAAGCAGCGAAAGCACCGAGCAAGTTACCGATAATCCAGCCGAGCAAAATAGTCGGAGCCTGGATAAGGAGCGTCCACGGGAGGGACTTCTTAATCACGTTGGTCACCGGTTCGTTGTTCTGGTAAGAGAGACCAAGGTCACCCTTGAACACGTTGGCAATGTAACGGAGGAACTGAGAGAAAGCGGAGCTGAGCTTCGGGTCGGTCTTGAGGACGACTTCGTCAACCATCACGGTGTCCTGACGTTCGGCCTGAACCTGTTCCATAACAGCAACCTGTTCGATCTTCTGGACCTTCTTCTTGCCCTTCTTTTCCATCACGGGCTTGCCCTTGGCATCAACCACAGGCTTTTCTTCGAAGACCAGCTTGCCGTCGGCGTCAACCTTCTGGCGGTCCACCATCTTCGGGGTACCGTCTTCGTTGACTTCCTTCACGGTCACGAGTACCGGATTGCCAGCGTCGTCAAGCTTGGGAACCTTGCGGGTAACCATCTGACCATTTTCGTCGACTTCCGGTTCATAAATCACGTTGCCCTGATCGTCGAGTTCGGCCATACCGAAGGACACCAGGAGTTCGGCTTTCTTCTTCTGAGCTTCAGTCGGAGAAAGACCCTTACCGGCTTGACCCATGATAATGTCGACCGGGTTATTATCGCCAAGACGCGGCAAGGCGAAGTTCAATGCCACTGCAAAAACGAAGGTCAGGAGATACCAGAACCCCTTCTGCAGGACATAGCGTAGCATAGGATATTGTTTAAGCATTTGTATTCCTTTAACCTTTATTTAGCAAGCTTTAAGTTCCAGAGGATCTTGGTGCCCGAAGCCACCCACGGCAGCTGTGCCGGAGCGTACGGGTTTTCAGCGGTGGGCCAGTTCGTCCACACGCGGTCGCTGAATTCGTAGAACTGTTCAGGCAGGTAAACCAGCGGAATAGAGGGCTGGTCTTCCATGAAGATCTTGTTGAGTTCGCGGTAAGCCTTTGCGATTTCCACAGAATCCGTCATCAGAGGAATAGCGGAAAGGAACTGGTCCACTTCAGGGCGGAAGCCTTCGGTACCCGGCTGGTTGTAACGGCCGATGTTCACGCCGGCCCAAGCGCCAAGCGGCTGCCAGTCGCGGCTTGCCATGATTTCGTTGAAGCGGCTCCACGGAAGAGACGGAGTCACGTCTGCAACCGGCTTGTGCATCACGAGGTCAAAGTTGCCAAGACCCATAGCCGGCCAGTAAGAACCGCCGTCCACGAAGCCTTCGCGAATATCGATACCAGCCTTGCGCATACCTTCGACAGCGATGGTCACCATGGCTTCCCAGTCAGTCCAGCCGTTCGGGCTAGTGATGTAGAGAGTCGGGAGCTTTTCGCCCTTGGCATTTTCCATGTGGTCCAGGGTACCGTCGTCGTTGAACACGGACTTGAAGCCAGCTTCGGAAAGAATCTGCTTCACGGCGGCGAGGCGTTCGGCTTCGTCGCTGATGCCGAGGTTCACGCCATACTTGTCGAGGTCTTCGTCGACAATGTACTTGCCTTCGAGGTCCGTCGGCATGATGAGGCCGGCCTTCAGGGTAGAGGTGTAGTTAGAAACAGCGAACTGACGCAGAGCGTTGTAGTCGATTGCCGTAGCGAGGGCGCGACGGAAACGCTTGTCGTTCAAGGGTTCCTTAAGGGTGTTGATCACGAGCATCGGCATTGCACCCGGGCGGAAGTAAGGCGGTTCGTTCCACCAGGTGTGGACGCCGGCCGAAGCCTTACGGGCAATACGCGGAATGAAGCTCTGGGAGGCATCGAGGTTGCCTTCACGCATAGCAATCGTGTTGTGTTCGTTGTTCTTGTAAATCGGGTGAACAATGAACTTCGGAGCCGGGAGCTGGCCGTTATGGAGGGCGGCGTTGCCCCAGTAGTCGTCGCGGCGTTCAAGAATAATCTTGTTCGGGTCAGCACTACGCAGGTTGTACGGACCGGAAACCACCGGATTCTGATCCATCGGGAGCTTCTTCGTTTCGTCGAGGCCCTTTTCCTTAATCAGCGGTTCAAACACGTGAGACGGAGCGATACGCGTTGCCTGCAACATGTCGCGCACGGTCAACGGGTTGTTACGCTTGTCTTTTGCAACCATGAACGAAAGACGTTCGGTAATGACGCCATCGGCACCCTTCAGGGAGTCGATATGGATTGCAGAAATCTGTTCGGTAGAGTTGATGGAACCGCGCAGGAACATGAAGGTCACGTCCACAGAGGTCACCGGCTTGCCATCGCTCCACTTGGCGGCGGGGTTCAAGTCCACAACGATAGAGTCGTTATTGGAGAGTTCCTCGACCAAGGTACCCAGAAGGGGTTCAATCTTACCATTCAGGGAGTTGTACGTAATGAGCGGTTCGTACATCAGGTTGAAACGTCCGCCCACCGGCCAGGAAGCCATCCAGCTTTCGGCTAGCGGGTTAAAGGAACCCGGAGCGTCGTTCTGCTGGCCCGACAAGTATAGCGTCTGTTGACGGGGAAGCGCTCCACCCAGATCACCTTCCGAAGAAGCGTCGCCGCAACCCGAAAGGAGTGCACCGGATGCCGAGAGCGCGAGCGCCGTCCTGGCAATCGATTTAAGTCCAATCATGTGTGTCCTCTTTTATGAGCTGTAATAAGCTTTATGTGAAAAAATTCAATCGTAATATAGATTTAAAAAAAAATTTTGTTCCTGCGATTTTCAAAAATAGTGTTTACAAAGGGCGTTTTCCACATCGTCGGCTTCCCTAGGCACCGCCGCTGTTTATAGAAGTTTACACAGTACGTACCTACATGGCGCCACACCACATTTTGCACAAATTAATTATCATTGCATACAAAAGAAAAACCGCCCCAGTCGTTAACCAGGAACGGTTTCTCTTAGTAACTCTATTGTTTTAAGAAATTACTTTTTGCAGCCCTTTTTGCAAGCCTTCTTAGCAGGAGCGGCCTTCCGTGAACAACAAAGCCCCTGGTATTAACCAGGGGCGGTTGCGAGAGCTTGCGCTCTAGAGACTACTTCTTCTTGCAGGATTTCTTGCAAGCGCAAGCGGTCTTAGTAGCCTTGCGCGGGTCACCGGCGTAGACAGCAGCCTTGCCGAGTTCTTCTTCGATGCGGAGCAAGCGGTTGTACTTGCAAACGCGGTCCGTACGGGAGAGAGAACCGGTCTTGATCTGGCCAGCGGCGGTACCGACGGCGAGGTCAGCAATGAAGGTGTCTTCGGTTTCGCCAGAGCGGTGAGAAACGATCGGAGCATAGCCTTCGTTCTGAGCGCGCTTGATAGCAGCGAGAGTTTCGGACACAGAACCCACCTGGTTCACCTTGATGAGGATAGCGTTGGCGATGCCAGCCTTGATGCCTTCGTCGAAGATGGTCGGGTTGGTAACGAACAGGTCGTCACCCACGAGGTTGATCTTGCCACCGAGCTTGTCGGTCATGACCTTCCAGCCAGCCCAGTCAGCTTCGTCGAGACCGTCTTCAATGGAGAAGATGGAGTACTTGTCGATGAGCTTTTCGTAGAGCTTCACCATGTCGGCAGACTTGACAGTCTTCTTGGTGCTCTTCTTGAAGGTGTAGGTTTCCGGCTTGCCAGCCTTGGTGTTCTTGTCGCAGAATTCAGAGGAAGCAACGTCAAGAGCGATCTTGATGTCAGTGCCGAACTTGTAACCGGCATTGGTGGTTGCAGCCTTCAAAGCGTCGAGAGCCTTTTCGAGGGTCATCACGCCAGTGATTTCGTAACCGAACTTATTCTTAGCCGGCTTGATAGAAACGCCAGGAGCGAAGCCACCTTCGTCACCAACGGTGGTGTCGAAGCCGGCCTTCTTCAGCACAGCCTTGAGGGCGTGGAAGATTTCGGTGACCATCTGGAGGCCCTTGGAGAAGGTCTTTGCGCCAACCGGAGCGATCATGAATTCCTGGAAGTCGATCGGAGCGGAGGAGTGAGCACCGCCGTTGATCACGTTGCACATCGGGCACGGGAGCGTGAGCTTCTTGGTGCCATGGAGCTTGGCGATGTACTGGTAAAGCGGAAGGCCAGCGTCCTTAGCAGCAGCAACGCAAACAGCCATGGAAACGCCGAGGATAGCGTTTGCACCGAGCTTGTTCTTGAGCATGCGGTTGCCGTCGAGAGCGATCATGGCGTCGTCAACTTCAGTCTGCTTGGACGGATCCATGCCGATGATCTTCTTAGCAATCTTGGTGTTCACGTTCTTCACAGCAGTGAGCGTGCCCTTACCGCAGTAAGTCTTCTTGTCACCGTCGCGGAGTTCGCAAGCTTCGCGTTCGCCGGTGGAAGCGCCGCTCGGAACAGCAGCGTGACCAACGATACCGTTGTCAAGAGTAACATCGACTTCGAGAGACGGATTGCCACGGGAATCCAGGATCTGACGAGCCCAAACTTTAGCGATTTTAGCCATTTTATTAACCTTCTGTTAAAGTGAAAAAATTTTTGTGCTGTAAATATAAAAAAGTAGGAAGTAGGAAGTAGACAGTCGGAAGAAAAAATGTGAAGATTTAGTGATTAATGGTTAGCAGAAAAAACCGTCATTTTTCCACGACATGCCCCGAAAGCTCCCTAAAATCGTCTTTTTATACAAAGTAACACCAGGGGATACTAGGCGGAATCTCTTTCACCAGCTTAAGCAAAATACGGTTAAAAAGTTCATGCGCCCCCTTCTCCTGCATAAAATCAAAATGGCTCGCATCGGTCGCTTCGATTACCTCGAGCCCCACCGCGCGCCCCGGGAAATCACCAAAAGCCAAATTGAAGAACGCGTAGCGCTTTTCTTTTTTTAACGCGCGGGGAATGTCGTACAGCGGGTGTTCCAAGCGTTCTATCCACTTGCAAAATTCATCGACAGTCATGGAGCCTCCGTTATAACACTAGATACACTTTAATATAAATATAAACAATTAGATCGTCTTCCATAAATTCCCGAACATATCTTTAAAAACGTAAAACAACATCACCGGCGTTTAACGCCAATCGGGGTTTATATGAACAAGAAACTATTCCTCTCCATGTGTATCGCTCCCGTAGCGGCCATGGCTTTCCAGGTCGGCGCATGGGTCGGTGGCCCGGGTCAGTATCCGCAGCCCACGCAAGAAAACGTGCAGGCATTCCAGGATTTGCAGGGCACGCACCTCGACCTTATCAGCTACTTCGCGCTCTTCAACATTAACGACTGGAACGCAACCGAAGAATACGCCAATGTCGCCAAGAACAACGGCTCCACGCTGGTGGTCACCTGGATGGCTAACGGGTACGGCGCCCAGGATCTGGTCGACGGCAAGGCCGACGAATACATCCGCGACTACGCCAAGGGAGTCAAGAACTACGGCGAAGAAATCTGGCTCAGGCCTCTCCACGAAGCAAACGGAGACTGGTACGACTGGGGCGTGGGTAAAGAAGGCGCCGGCAATACCGACGCAAATGTGGCCGAGGCATTCCGGCACATCGTAAAAATCTTCCGCGAAGAAAATGTCGAAAACGTCAAGTGGGTCTGGACCACTAACGCCTCGAACGCAGGAAAGGGCTCCACGCTCACCGGCAACTACCCCGGCGACGAATACGTCGACTACATCTCCATCGACGGCTACAACTGGGGCAAATGCCAGAGCTGGTCCAGCTGGCAGACGTTCACGCAGGTATTCAAGAAGGCCTACAACGCTCTCGCGAATATCGATAAGCCACTCTTCATCGCCGAAATTTCGAGCTCCGAACTAGGCGGCAACAAGGCCGAATGGATTACCGACATGTTCGAGCACTTCGCCACCGACTTCTCCCGCGTATTTGCGGTGATGTGGTTCAGCCAGAGCAAGGAAGCCAACGAAGGCGACTGGGCGCTCAACACCTCGCAGGCCGCCGTTGACGCCTGGAAGGCCGGCATCGCCAAAATGAAAGCTTTGGAGAGTAACACGGCTATCAAGCCTACCGGGAGGGCCGCCGGCAACTCCTTTCGCCTGCAAGACGGCAAACTCTACATGCAAACCGACAAAGCATTAAAGGCAAGCGTCGTGCAGTTCGACTACCAGGGGCGCATTTTGTGGCAGAGCGCCGTACAGCACTTCACCCCGGGCGTACACGCTATCGACGCACCCGAGGCAAACTCACGGAGCATTTACAAACTTTCTATTAAACAATAATCATCACTCCAACCCAAACAACCAAAAATCCCGGAAGGTTTTCCTTTCGGGACTTTTTGTCTTAAAAAAAGAAAAGGCTCGCTGTTTACAGCGAGCCCTTCCTCTAGGATAATTCTGTGCTAATGCAAGAATTAGAAACGGAAGTGGGCGAAAGCCTTGTTGGCTTCGGCCATCTTGTGCGTGTCGTTCTTCTTGCGGACAGCGTTGCCTTCACCGTTCTTGGCAGCAACGAGTTCGGCAGCAAGGCGGTCAGCCATGTTCGGTTCGTTGCGGTTACGGGCGGCATCAAGGAGCCAGCGGAGAGCGAGAGCCTTGGCGCGGTCCGGTGCAACTTCCATAGGAACCTGGTAGTTAGCACCACCGATACGGCGGGACTTCACTTCAAGACGCGGCTTGATGTTTTCGAGGCAGAGTTCGAACTTTTCGAGCGGGGATTCCGGGCCTTCGAGCTTCTGGCCGAGGTTTTCGAGAGCAGTGTAGACGATCTGTTCAGCGATGGTCTTCTTGCCCTGCTTCAGCACGACACCGACGAGTTCGGTGACGAGCACAGACTTGTAACGCGGATCCGGGAGGATGGAGCGATGGAGAGCCTTTCTTCTTCTAGACATAGATTACTTCCTTTCCTTACTTCTTGGCCGGAGCGGCACCTTTCTTCTTAACACCGTACTTGGAGCGGCCGTTCTGGCGACCGTTCACAGCCTGGGTATCCAAAGTACCACGGATGATGTGGTAACGAACACCGGGGACGTCCTTCACACGACCACCGCGGATGAGCACGATGGAGTGTTCCTGGAGGTTGTGGCCTTCACCAGGAATGTATGCGGTCACTTCCATCTTGTTGGAAAGACGCACACGGGCGATCTTACGAAGAGCAGAGTTCGGCTTCTTCGGGGTGCTGGTGTACACGCGGGTGCAAACGCCGCGCTTCTGGGGGCAGGACTTCAAGGCCACGGAAGCGGTCTTGTTGCTGATCTGTTCACGTCCGTTACGGACGAGCTGTTGAATAGTTGGCACTGTTAATCTCCTAGATTTTGGAGTGCAAATATAGTTTCTTTTCCAATTTTTTTCAAGTATCTCGGGTTAATTATCCGAATCTTCCTCGTCATTGATACCGATTTCGTTATCCAGCATCTGGATTGCGCTATCGTCGGATTCGGTGTAATCGCCCTGGATACCCATAGGCCGAGCCGCGGCATCCAGTTCGGCATCGGCATCCACCACCTGGACGTTCCTCAGGTGGCGTGCGCCAGTACCGCACGGAATAAGACGACCCATAATCACGTTTTCCTTAAGACCCAGGAGCGGGTCAACGCTACCTTCGATGGAAGCGCGGGTAAGGATCTTGGTGGTCTCCTGGAACGAGCAGGCAGAAATGAAGCTGTCTGTCGCCAAGGATGCCTTCGTGATACCAAGGAGCATCGGCGTGAAGGTCGCCGGAGTCTTGCCGAGTGCGACCAAGCGGTCGTTCTCTGCGCGGAGACGGGCCTTGGAAATTTCTTCGCCCGGAAGCAGTTCGGAGTCTCCGGAATCCTTGACCTTCACCTTACGCATCATCTGACGAACGATACATTCGATGTGCTTATCTGCGATAGCCACACCCTGCAGGCGGTACACCGCCTGGATTTCGTTCACCAAGTGACGCTGGACCTCTTCAGGACCAAGGACGTCGAGGATATCGTGGGGATCCACGCTGCCTTCACTGATCTTCTGACCAATGTGGACACGGTCACCTTCGTTGACCGCCAGATGGACGCCGCGGGGAACCAGCACTTTCTCTTCCTGGTCATCCATCTTAATATAAACTACCTGGTTGTTGCGGACTTCTTCGATCTTTTCGACGAGACCGTCGATCGGAGCGATGAATGCCTTGTTCTTCGGAACGCGAGCTTCGAAGAGTTCGGCCACGCGCGGAAGACCACCCGTAATATCGCGGGTCTTACCGGCAGCGCGCGGAAGTTTTGCAACAGTCTGACCGATGGTCACCATGTCGCCAGCCTTAACGGTAAGGATAGCGCCGTCCGGAAGCATGTAGTTACCGATCTTCGTGTTAGAAGAATCGACGATGGTAACTGCCGGGTGGAGGTCCTTCTTGCCGTGCTGCTTGTCGCTAATCACGGTCCAGGTTTCCACGCCCGTCACTTCGTCAGTTTCGGAACGGTAGGTGCGGTTTTCAACCATGTCCGTAAGAACAACCTTACCAGAAACGTTACTGATAATCGGGCTGTTATACGGATCCCATTCGAACATTACCTGGCCAGCTGTAACAGTGGCGCCGTTTTCGACATGGAGGATAGAGCCGTACGGAATCTGGTAACGACCCTTGTTGATGCCGGTCTTGTCAAAGATAACGAGTTCAGCCATGCGGCTGGTAACGACCTTCTGGCCTTCGTGTTCGACAGTTTCGACCTGTTCGAGTTCGATGTGGCCGTCGACGGTTGCCTTCTTGTCACTTTCGACAGTAAGACGAGAAGAAGCACCACCGATGTGGAAGGTACGGAGGGTAAGCTGCGTACCCGGTTCGCCGATGGACTGTGCAGCGAGCACGCCAACAGCTTCGCCCAGGTCAACCGGGCGACCGGATGCAAGCATACGGCCATAGCACTTGGAGCAGACACCATTGCGGGAATCGCAAGTAAGCACGGAACGCATCTTGATGTGTTCGAGACCCGTAGCGGAAATCTTCGGAAGATCACGTTCGGTCACGAGTTCGCCGGCCTTGACGATCACTTCGCCAGTCACCGGGTGCTTGATGTCGTCCACCGGTGCACGACCGAGGAGACGTTCTTCAAGAGCGATCACGGTATCGTCGCCGTCCTTGAATGCGGACACTTCGATGCCGTTCGTGGTACCGCAGTCTTCTTCGGTAATCACGAGGTCCTGGCCCACGTCAACGAGACGACGGGTAAGGTAACCAGCGTCAGCCGTCTTAAGAGCGGTATCTGCCAAACCCTTACGAGCACCGTGAGACGAGATGAAGTATTCCATCACGTTCAAGCCTTCACGGAAGCAAGACTTAATCGGGTTTTCAATAACTTCCTGACCACCGAGCTGCTTGATCGGCTTCTGCATCAAACCACGCATACCGGACAGCTGCTTAATCTGTTCACGGCTACCACGAGCGCCAGAGTCGGCCATCATGTAAACCGGGTTGAAGCCGTCGCGGTCGCTGGAGAGCAAGTCCCACTGCTTGGCAGCGACTTCGGACGTGGTCTTGGACCACACGTCAATGGTCTGGTTATAACGTTCACCGTCGGTAATCACACCGTCTTCGTAAAGGCCGCGGATGCGGGAAACCTGTTCGGCAGCCTTGTCGAGCATTTCCTGCTTTTCCTTCGGAATCACCATTTCGGCGATAGCCACAGAAGAACCGGCGCGAGTTGCCCACTTATAACCGTTAGCCTTCAAGTCATCCAGGTAATCCACGGTCACGCGGTTACCGGTGCGGCGGTACAGGTCATCAATGGACTTGGCGATCACCTTCTTGCCGAAGGTTTCGTTGGCGTAGCCAAGTTCCTTCGGAACGAATTCGTTGAAGATGATACGACCGACGGTCGTCTTGATAACATTGTCTTCCTTAAGGGTAAGGAACTTAATCTTTTCACCGGCCTTCACAGCCTGTTCGATGTTGCCGTTATCGTCGGCAGCTTCGCGGAGGCACACGGCATCCTTTTCGAGGGCGCCCATGTAGATCTTCTTGCCGGCCTTGAGCTTCAAGTAAACGATTGCGTTCAGGTCAACAACACCGTTTTCGTAAGCGCGCACAGCTTCAGCGGAATCGAAGAAGTGCATGCCTTCACCCTTACGAGCCGGACGCGGCTTAGTCAGGTAGTACAGACCGAGCACGATGTCCTGGCCCGGCACAGCGATCGGCTGACCGGAAGCCGGGTGAAGAATGTTGTTGGAAGAAAGCATGAGCACGCGGCATTCGAGCTGCGTTTCGAAAGACAGCGGAAGGTGGCATGCCATCTGGTCACCGTCGAAGTCTGCGTTAAATGCAGTACAAACGAGCGGGTGGAGGCGGATTGCGTTACCTTCGATCAGGCGCGGGTAGAAGGCCTGAATACCCAGACGGTGAAGCGTCGGAGCACGGTTCAGCATCACCGGGTGGTCTTCGATAATTTCTTCGAGGATGTCCCAAACTTCCGGACGTTCGGCGTCCACGTACTTCTTAGCAGACTTGAGGGTATAAACGATACCTTCTTCTTCCAAGCGGTGGATAATGAACGGCTTGTAAAGTTCGAGAGCCATGCGCTTCGGGAGACCGCACTGATGCATGCGAAGTTCCGGGCCCACCACGATCACGGAACGACCGGAGTAGTCCACGCGCTTACCGAGCAAGTTCATACGGAAGCGGCCCTGCTTACCCTTCAAGAGTTCGGCGAGGCTCTTCATCGGACGTGCAGAACCCGTACGGGCAGTGCGACGGCCGCTGTCGAACAGCTGGTCAACGGCTTCCTGCAACATACGCTTTTCGTTGCAGAGAATCACGTTCGGTGCACGGAGGTCGATCAACTTCTTCAAACGGTTATTACGGTTGATGACACGGCGATAAAGTTCGTTCAAGTCAGACGTTGCGAAACGGCCGCCTTCGAGCGGAACGAGCGGACGAAGATCAGGCGGAATCACCGGAAGCACATCGAGGATCATCCAAGACGGCTGGTTTGCAAGAAGACGAGCTTCGCTCGGGTACATCTTGCGGAATTCTTCGTAAGCGTCGGCCACGACAAAGTTGTCGTGCTTGGTTTCGTAGTTAGCCTTGAATTCTGCAACGGCTTCGGCGAGACCACGGAGCCAGGGCTGCTGGCTGTCGGCCTTCATGGCCTTGACCGGATCTTCGTAGTAGCTACGGAAGCTGTCGCGCTGAGACTTGAGGAAGGAATCCACGACCTTGAGGCGCTTGAGAGCGTCTTCCTGCTTGGTCTTGGACTTGGACATAGCCTGAGTGCGGAGTTCTGCAGAAAGGGCGGTGAGGTCAACGCGGTCAAGCAACTGCTTGATAGCGGAAGCACCCATCTTGGCATCGAACGTACGGCCTTCGTTGGTGAGGTCCTGATACTGGGCTTCATCGATCAAGGCATTCGGTTCGAGGTCAGCGTCACCCGGATCAATCACAACATACTTTTCGTAGTAGATGATGTTGTCGAGATCCTTGGTGGAAAGGTTCAACAGAGCACCAATGACGCACGGCTGGTTACGAACGAACCAAGTGTGAGTCAGAGGAATAGCAAGTTCAATGTGGCCCATGTACTTACGGCGCACGTTGGAGTGAGTCACTTCCACGCCGCAACGGTCGCAAACGACACCCTTGTAACGGATACGCTTGAACTTACCGCAGTTACATTCCCAGTTCTTCACCGGTCCAAAAATCTTTTCGCAGAAAAGACCATCCTTTTCAGGCTTGAAGGAACGGTAGTTGATGGTTTCGGGCTTGGTCACTTCACCATGAGACCAGCTACGGATCATTTCCGGAGCGGCGAGGTGAATCGAAATATCGCCAGAATTGTCGCGTTCAATTTCTTCGACCATATTACTTATCTCCATTGGTCTGAATATTGAGACCCAAAGAACGAACTTCGCGGATCATAACGTTGAAGGATTCAGGAACACCCGGCTTCGGAGTGTTCTGACCGTGCACGATAGCGTCGTACACCTTAGAACGGCCCTGCACGTCGTCAGACTTGACGGTGAGGAGTTCCTGCAGCGTGTAAGCGGCACCGTAAGCTTCCATAGCCCACACTTCCATTTCACCGAAGCGCTGACCACCGAACTGGCTCTTACCGCCAAGAGGCTGCTGCGTCACGAGCGCGTAGCTACCGATAGAACGGGCGTGGATCTTGTCGTCCACCAAGTGACCGAGCTTCAGGTAGTACATGTAACCGATAGTAACCGGGTTCAAGAATGCTTCACCGGTACGGCCGTCATAGAGCTTGGCCTTACCGATAATCTTGTTGTTGTCCGGATCCATTTCGTAGTTCACGATCGGGTTCTTCTGGTAAGCCTTTTCGAGTTCCTTGCAGATGTCTTCGAACTTGGCACCGTCGAACACCGGAGTGGAAACCTTGAAACCGAGGGTCTTGGCAGCCCAGCCCAAGTGGACTTCGAGCACCTGACCGATGTTCATACGAGAAGGCACGCCCAGCGGGTTCAGAAGAATCTGGAGCGGACGACCGTCTTCGGTGAACGGCATGTCTTCAACAGGCACGATCTTGGAGACCACACCCTTGTTACCGTGACGACCTGCCATCTTGTCACCGATAGAGAGGCAACGCTTCTTGGCGATGTAGACCTTCACGCTCTTGAGGACACCCGGCTTGAGTTCGTCACCCTTAGTAACCTTGTCGATTTCCTTTTCCATGGTACGGGTAAGCGTATCCAGGTTGTCGCGTGCAACGAGCACGAGCGAAAGAACCTTTTCCTGGAGTTCGTCGTCGCCGACCACGAAAGTGGAAGCCGGAGAAACCTTCGTCACGTCGATGACGGAGAGGTTCTGTTCAGTATAAGTCTGGCCTTCGCGAATAAGGAGTTCATGGGTTTCGTTGTCCATGACCTTACCGGCAGCCTTGCCGCCCAAGAGTTCGAACAAGTGTTCGGAGCAAGAAGCCTTGATCTTGTCGATCTGAGCCTGGAAGTTGGAACGGATTTCGTTGATCGTTTCCTGATCCTTTTCCTTGCTGTTCTTGTCGGCCTTGTCCTTCTTGCTGAAGATACGGGTTTCGAGCACGACGCCCTTCATTCCCGGAGGAGCCTTCAGAGAAGAATCGCGCACATCGCCGGCCTTTTCGCCAAAGATAGCGCGGAGCAAACGTTCTTCCGGAGAGAGTTCGGTTTCGCCCTTCGGCGTCACCTTACCGACGAGGATATCGTCAGCGGAAACTTCGGCACCCACGCGGATCACGCCGTTTTCGTCGAGGTTGCGGAGAGCATCTTCGCCGACGTTCGGAATTTCACGAGTGAGTTCTTCCGGACCGCGCTTGGTGTCGCGGACTTCCAATTCGTATTCTTCGATATGGATAGAAGTAAAGGTATCCTTGATGGCGAGTTCTTCCGAAATGATAACGGCGTCTTCGTAGTTGTAACCGTTCCAGGGGAGGAAGCCGATCAAGATGTTCTTACCGAGAGCCAGTTCGCCGTGGTCGGTAGACACACCGTCTGCGAGCACATCGCCAGCCTTGACGAAGTCGCCCACATCCACGATAGGCTTCTGGTTGATGCAGGAATCCTGGTTGGAACGTTCAAACTTGCGCAGAACGTAGTTGTCAATCGGATCCTTGCCGAGGAATTCGTAGTCTTCGCCGAGACCGGTGAGCGGCACGAAGTTGCCGTCGACCATGTTGCCACGCTGCACGGTGATGTTGCGAGCGTCAACGAAGGTCACCTTACCGTCGTGCTTTGCACGGACGACCGTACCCGAGTCGAGAGCGGCGCGGCGTTCGAGACCCGTACCCACGACCGGAGCTTCGGCGCGGAGCAGAGGCACAGCCTGGCGCTGCATGTTAGAACCCATCAATGCACGGTTAGCGTCATCGTGTTCAAGGAACGGAATAAGACCAGCAGCCACAGACACGATCTGCATCGGGGCCACGTCCATGAGGTCGATACGTTCGGTTTCGGTGTCGTCGAGTTCGAAGCTGTCCTGACGCATGAGGTGCGGATATTCGCTCTTGTCGCGAACGATCACGTAGCCGTCCATGTCGCCCTTGAAGCGGTTGTCTTCGGTGAGTTCGGTAGAAGCCGGAGCCACCTTGAATGCGTCTTCTTCGTCGGCGGTGAGGAAGGTGATGTAGTCAGAAACGATCTGTTCGACCACAGTGCCAACCTGTTCGTAGTCGGCCTTGCCGTTGAAGTCATCAACGGTGAAACCGTTACGGTAGTAAGTCACGTTGCCTTCGGCATCCTTGAACGCAAACACCTTGTTCACGAAACCTTCGAAGAGGTCGCGCTGCTTGATGTCGAGGTTCATGCGCACGGAATCGATCTGCTTCTTGGAAAGTTCGAGTTCCAGGAAGAGGTGCGGGTCATGCACGAAAGCCTTGAAGATACCGAAGTGCCACTTGGCTTCCGGAATCTTCACAATGTTGCCCTTGGCATCCTTGAAGTCAATGAGACCCACAATACGGTACGGGGTTTCGATAAAGCCGAAGTGGTTCACCACGGCGAAAGATGCGAGGGAGTTGATAAGACCGATGTTCGGGCCTTCCGGAGTTTCGATCGGGCAGAGACGGCCGTAGTGCGTGTAGTGCACGTCACGGACTTCGAAGCCTGCGCGTTCGCGGGAAAGACCACCAGGACCAAGAGCAGAGAGACGACGCTTGTGAGTCAATTCAGAAAGCGGGTTCATCTGGTCCATGAACTGGGAAAGCTGAGAAGAACCGAAGAAGGACTGCACCGTGGAGCTGACCATACGGGTATTCACGAGGTCGCGCGGAGTGGTCTGTTCGTCTTCGCCGTGGAGGTTCAGGTTCTCGCGGATAACGCGAGACATACGAGAGAGGCCCACGGAAATCTGGTTAGCAAGGAGTTCGCCCACGGAACGGGTACGACGGTTGCCCAAGTGGTCGATATCGTCGAGGGTGTAACCTTCGGTATCGCTGTAGAGGCCAACCATGTATTCGATGATAGCAAGGAAGTCTGCCTTGCTCATAGTCATCGTGGTGAGAGACGGAATCTTGAATTCTTCGCCCTGTTCTTCGAGGACCTTCAAGATTTCGGGCTTGCTGTAAATCTTAGCGTTCAAGCGATAACGGCCAACTTCGCCGAGATCGTACTTGTGCGGGTCGGAAATGAACTGGCTGTCGAAGTAAAGTTCGGCAGTGCGCATATCCGGAGCTTCGTCCTGCTGCTGGTGAGTCACGGAGTAGATAGCCTTGAGGGCGTCTTCGCGAGACTTGGACTTGTCGGCAGCGAGGGTGTAGTGGATGAGGAGGTTGTCTTCGTCCTTGGAGAGGAGCACAACCGTTTCCACCTTGTTTTCGATGAGGCATTCGAGCTTCTTTTCGTCGATCACGTCGTTAGCGTGGACGATCACTTCGCCAGAATCCTTGTCGATCACGTCTTCGAAAATGATGCGGTCGATGAGAACGCAAACGCCATTTTCGTCAAATTCCTTGGAGAGGTCGCTAACAGAAACTTCTTCGGTCTTCTTGTAGAAGAGCTTCAAGATTTCCTGAGTCGTTTCGAAACCGATGCAGCGGAGCATGGTCGTAGCAGCGAGCTTCTTCTTGCGGTCGATAATGAGATAAAGGGTGTCGCCTTCGGTATTGAATTCAACCCAAGCGCCGCGGTGCGGAATAATACGGCTCTTATAGTCGGAACGGCCGCTCGGCTGGAGTTCTTCGTCAAAGCTAATACCGTAAGAACGGTGCAACTGGGAAACGACAACGCGTTCAGCGCCATTGACGATGAACGTACCGTTTTCAGTCATGATCGGGAGTTCGCAAATAAGGACGTCGTTCTTGACTTCTTCCTTGAGCTTGCGGTCTTCGCCATCTTCTTCGAAAATCTGAAGAGAAAGAGTGGCGTAAAGCTCCATGGAATACGTGAGACCACGCTCACGGCATTCGGGGATGCTGTACTTCGGGATACCGAAATAATAACCTTCATAATTAAGGGAATAAAGACCCTTGACGTCAGTGATCGGGAAAATATCCTGGAACACGCGTTCCAGCCCTACCTTGAGACGTTTTTCTGGCGAGATTTCCTTCTGGAGGAATTGCTCGTACGAAGCCTTCTGGACTTCGATCAGGTACGGGAGTTCCAGCTGGAACTTATTGGAGGAATAGCTTTTTCGCTCCGTGGTCATTTGAAATACCTCATCCGGTGAAGAGCTTTTTTATCTAAAAATAGCAAAAAATATTGACAAACATTATACACCAAAAGCCCGCACATATAGTGCAGGCAGTTGGCATATAATAAGTCAATGAAGTGAAAGCATTACTTCAGAGCGACCTTTGCTCCGAGATCTTCCAGGTCCTTCTTGAGCTTTTCAGCGTCGGCCTTCGGCATTGCTTCCTTAACCACGCTGTTGGCCTTTTCGACCAGGTCCTTAGCTTCCTTGAGGCCCAGACCGGTGATAGCGCGAACGGCCTTGAGGACGTCCATCTTCTTAGCGCCGCATTCGACGAGGATCACGTCGAATTCAGTCTTTTCTTCAGCAGGAGCGGCAGCAGCGGCGGCCATTACGACGGCGCCACCGGCAGCAGCTTCGATGCCGTGGGTTTCTTTAAGGTAGTCAGCCAAAGCCTTGGCTTCGAGAAGGGTAAGACCAACGATTTGATCGCCCAGTGCCTTGATATCAGTTGCCATGATGTGTTTCTCCGATTATTCCGTTTAAATTTTTTGGTTTGTGGTTTGTTGTTAAGCTTCCGCAGCGGCTTCGGGAGCAGCTTCGGAGCCCGATTCTTTTTCCAGCTTTTCCTGGAGTGTCTTGATTTGACCGGCGATCGTGGAGCCAGGTCCGAGAGCGATGGAGACGATCTGAGCGATCATACCCTTACGATCCGGGATCTTGGAGAGGTTCACGACTTCGGAGCCAGGCATCGCCTTGCCATCAAGGTACACGCTCTTGGCAACCAAGAAATCGGGGTTTGCTTTGTGGAATGCTTCAATTTCGCGAGCAGGCAGAAGCGGATCTTCTTCGAAGCCGACCATCACAGAAGTTGCGCCGGTCAGCAAATCGTCGAGACCTTCGACCTTAAGAGCAGCGAGCACGCGCTTGAGAAGAGTGTTCTTCACAGCGTGGTACTTCACACCCTTAGATGCGAGTGCCTTGCGAAGGGCATTGTCCTTTTCTACGGTCATGCCTTGATAATTGAGCAGATAAACGGCGGTAGCGCCATTGAAGGACTCGACGAGCGCGTCCACAGTCTGTTGTTTTTTAACTACAGCTTTCATGGTGTCTCCTATCGCGTCAGTGCCATATCAAGTTTGATGCCCGGAGCCATCGTTGCAGACAACGTAAGGCTCTTAATGTAGGTGCCCTTAGAAGATTGAGGCTTGTTCTTGACGACGGAATCGATCACAGCCTTGGTGTTTTCAACCAGCTGTTCGACGCCGAAGGAGAGCTTGCCTACGGGGGCATGGACGTTGGCGCCCTTGTCAACGCGGTACTGAATCTTACCAGCCTTGAGTTCCTTAACCGTCTGGGCCACGTTAACCGTAACCGTGCCGGCCTTCGGAGAAGGCATCAAACCGCGAGGACCGAGGACCTTAGCGACCTTACTAATCACCGGCATCATGTCGGGAGTAGCAACGACGGAATCAAAGTCCAGCCAGCCTTCCTGAATCTTCTGAACCAAGTCAGCACCACCAGCGTAGTCTGCGCCTGCGTTCTTTGCAACTTCAAGATTATTGTCCTTGCAGAAAACCAAGACGCGGACCTGACGACCGGTACCATGCGGCAGCACGACAGTGCCACGAACCACTTGGTCGGAATGTTTTGGGTCCACACCGAGATTGAAGTGGATTTCGACCGTCTGGTCGAACTTCAATTCGGACTTTTTAAGGATTTGGACTGCTTCGGCAAGATCGTAAGCCTTGTTACGGTCGATGCTTTCAGCAATCTTCTTGTATTTTTTTCCTCTGAACATGGTGTTTCCTGTCAGATACGTAACGGTGAATTACCTGCCTCAGTCAACCACTTCAACGCCCATGGAGCGAGCAGTACCCGCGACCATGCGCATAGCGGCTTCGAGGTCGATTGTGTTTAGATCCGGCATCTTCTTTTGGGCGATATCCTGGACCTGGGCCTTGGTGAGCTTACCAACTTTCTTACGGTTGGGTTCGCCAGAGCCGCTTTCAATGCCGGCAGCCTTCTTGATGAGGGCCGGAACCGGCGATACCTTCGTGATGAAGGTAAAGCTCTTATCGGCATAGACCGTGATAACGACCGGGATAATCATGCCCTTGTCGTTCTGGGTCTTAGCGTTGAACTGCTTGCAGAATTCCATGATGTTCACACCCTTCTGACCAAGGGCGGGACCCACCGGAGGAGCCGGGTTTGCGGCGCCTGCAGGAATCTGGAGCTTAATATAACCTGTGATTTTCTTTGCCACTGTGTTATCTCCGTTTCAAAACCGTAGTCTTAAGCGATGTCGGACTCAACCTGGTTGTAGGAAAGTTCGACAGGCGTAGAACGACCGAAGACAGTCACCATGACCTTGATCTTGGTCTTGTCTTCCATGATTTCGTCTACGACGCCCACAAAGTCCTTGAAAGGACCTTCCTTGATGCGGACATTTTCGCCAATTGTGTACGGATTTTGGATCTCGCCTTCCGCGGAGCCACTAGGATCAACTCCAAGAAGACGATCGACCTCGCTCTGTTGTAAAGGAATAGCCACCCTCTTGGTGGGTGTCATTCCTAAGAAATGGGTGACGCCATTGATGTTCATCACCAAATGCTGGGTGAGCTCGTCCAGCACCATTTCGATGAAAACGTAAGTGGGCATTGCGTTCTGCACCGATACATGACGACGACCGCGAACGGTGGAAACCACTTCGCGGGTCGGAACAATGATACGGCCGAACTTTTCCTGAACGCCTTCGCGTTCAATCATCTGCTCGATACGTTTCTTAATGTTATTTTCTTGACCGGAAAAGGTGTGAATGGCATACCAAAGCATACTAGTTAACCTCTTCCCATAATCTTGTCAATGATCCAAGAGAAACCAACGTCGAGTCCGGCAATGTACAGACCCATAATGACGCTAAAGAGCATCACTACCAAAGTCGAACCCTTAAGTTCTTCCCAAGTAGGCCAAGTAACTTTCTTCAGTTCCTCGATGGATTCCTTGACATATTGCTGGATCTTGCGCATAATGACTCCAGGAAGTGAGCAGGTCGGGAGGGACTCGAACCCCCAACCAACGGTTTTGGAGACCGTGACTCTACCAATTGAGCTACCGACCTATTCGGACTTCCTTACTTGGTTTCCTTGTGAACAGTATGCTTGCGGCAGAACGGGCAGTACTTCTTGTACTCCACGCGGGAGGGGTGAAGACGCTTGTTCTTGTCGCAGTCATAGTTGCGCTGATTGCATTCGGTGCATTCGAGCGTGATGAGTTCTCTGGGCATTTTATTATCCGATTACTTGATGATTTCGGTTACGGAGCCAGCGCCAACGGTACGGCCACCTTCGCGGATTGCGAAGCGGAGCTGCTTTTCCATTGCCACCGGGGCGATCAGGTTCACGTGAATGGTCACGGTGTCACCCGGAGTCACCATTTCAACACCTTCCGGCAGCTGGATCGTGCCAGTCACGTCGGTGGTGCGGAAGTAGAACTGAGGACGGTAGCCGTTCATGAACGGAGTGTGGCGGCCACCTTCGTCCTTCGTGAGGACGTAGATTTCTGCCTTGAATTCGGCGTGCGGAGTCACGGACTTCGGAGCTGCGAGCACCTGGCCGCGGCTGATGTCCTTCTTTTCTGCGCCGCGGAGGAGCAAACCGACGTTGTCGCCAGCCTGGGCGTCGTCGAGGAGCTTGCGGAACATTTCAACGCCGGTAACCACGTATTCGGCGGTTTCGCCGAGACCAACGCGTTCGACCTTGTCGTTCAGGTGAACAACGCCGCGTTCGATACGACCGGTAGCGACAGTGCCACGACCAGTGATGGTGAACACGTCTTCGATCGGCATCAGGAACGGCTTTTCGGTTTCACGGGCCGGAAGCGGGATGTAGGTGTCGCAGGCGTCCATGAGTTCCATGATCTTGTCCTGGTAGGCAGGGTCGCCTTCGAGGGCCTTGAGGGCGGAACCGCGGATGATCGGGGTGTTGTCGCCGTCAAATTCGTACTTGGACAGAAGGTCACGAACTTCCATTTCCACGAGGTCGAGGAGTTCTTCGTCGTCCACCATGTCGACCTTGTTCATGAACACGACGATCTTCGGCACGCCCACCTGGTGAGCGAGGAGGATGTGTTCACGGGTCTGCGGCATCGGGCCGTCGGTAGCTGCAACAACGAGGATAGCGCCGTCCATCTGGGCAGCACCGGTCACCATGTTCTTGACGTAGTCGGCGTGCCCCGGGCAGTCGACGTGAGCGTAGTGACGGTTTGCAGTGGTGTATTCCACGTGGGAGGTGTTGATCGTGATACCGCGGGCCTTTTCTTCGGGAGCGTTGTCGATTTCGTCGAAACGCTTGGCGGCGGCGAGACCGCGTGCAGCGAGAGTCGTGCAGATTGCGGCGGTCAGAGTGGTTTTGCCGTGGTCAACGTGGCCGATGGTGCCGATGTTGCAGTGCGGCTTGCTTCTGTCAAAATGTTCTTTTGCCATGATTCTATCTCCAATTAGTGAGAGCCCAGATCGGGAGTCGGACCCGAGACCTCTTCCTTACCAAGGAAGTGCTCTACCACTGAGCTACCTGGGCTTAATAGCCTGCTGAAGCGCTCTCTGCTTCAGCAGGCTTTTTATCGTGGGCCGTCGTGGTTTCGAACCACGGTAGGCGTAAGCCAACGGATTTACAGTCCGTCCCCTTTAACCACTCGGGCAACGACCCATTATGTCTAAGCCAAAGATAGGAATCGAACCTACGACCGGCTGATTACAAATCAGCTGCTCTACCAGCTGAGCTACTTTGGCACTGTCTAAATTCATTACTGAACATAGAAGTGTGCCAAATTTAATAAGATTTAACCCGACTTGTCAACGAAAAACGTCAAAAAAAGCAAAAATTTTTCATTTTTTTCAAGAAACCTGTCTACATCATAGATAAAAGAGTGTGAATAAATTGTGAATAGTTTTAAAAAGTCAAAAAAGAACCCCTTTTCGGCGGAAAAGGGGTCTAAATTATTCAACCACAATTAGTTATAAATTGATTAATACCACAAGTCTTCCATACCGAGAGACCCGTCCAAAAAGCCCGCGCAAACGTCCTTTTTCAGGTACACGGCCATATCTTCCAGGGTCAAGGTCTTACCATCCTGCGTTTCGGGGACCAAATAGGTTATAGTCGAGCCATCACAATACACGCCAGAAACGTCGGATTCTCGACGATAAGCGCTGCAAACATTCGCAAGCGTATCCAAAGACACTCCGGTATAGGCTTCTGCTATATAGAACGATCCTGTTGGCACACCAGCAAAGTCATATTTCATAACTAGCATGGACATGGCCTTCGTTGGAAATACCGCAGTCATAATAACGGTATCGGCAGTAAGATTGACATCGCAACTCAGGGCCGGTTCGCTAGATTCAGCATTGCCATAGATCCATTTCCCGGGTATTTCGGACATCATATCCTTATAGGTATCATAAAAGTCGTCGCACTGGCTCTTAAAACTCGGGACCATGTTGCCAAGCATCAGCGATTTCGAGAATTCGTTCACAGAACCAAGTTCCGCCTTGCCTCTAACACGAGAGTTAGAACAAGACGTTTCTATACCTTCTATAGACTCCTGTATACTTTCACAAGCATCTTGTGACTCACCCTGAAAAACGCCTGTCATCATGACATCGACATAGTAATACGAAGGATCTCCCGCTTCGACATCGTATATCACATTCAGGTTGGCGTCATACATCGCCAAGTCATAAATCATTTCCAAAGTCACATGATCACCCTGAGAATACACATAGCAATCAAATGATGCGTTGGAGCCCTTTTTCAAATGACGTTCGTGCAAGGGCGTGCCATAGTCATCGGAGCGTTCTAGCCATCCAGATTCTTCCGTTGTACAAGCTGCAAATACAAATGGCAAGAGCAAAGCACCCAAAACATATTTCATAATTTCTCCTTATTGGTCGTTGTACAATATAGTCTTTTTTTTGCGAAATTGGCAACAAGTTAACCAAATGAGTTTTTATATTTAGGGCATGGAAATTTGTACATATAAACACACCGCAAGAATTGAAGTCCGCTACGCAGAGACCGACCAAATGGGCATTGTCCACCACTCCGTTTACGCAGTATGGTTCGAACAAGCCCGCACCGAATACTTCCGCACCGCAGGTGCAAGTTACGCAGACATGGAAGCTGAAGGCTTCGGAGCCCCAGTACTTGAACTCAATATCAAGTTCAAGCAGCCGACCCGCTATGGCGAATTCGTAGACATCGAAACCACTATGTACCGCGAAGGCCTCAAGGTGCGGTTTGAATACAAACTATACGTAGACGGCAAGCTCTGCACCCTCGGGACCTCGCTCCACTGCATGCTGAAAAACGGCAGACCCACCCGCGAACTACCGAGCAGCTTCAGCAAGTTCGAATTCGTAGAAGCATAGACTTTTCTCGATACTGCATACAGAACGACCGGCTTTTTGTCCGGTCGTATTTCTTTTATAGGATTTGGCTCGATAAGGCGCCAATATGTGACGCAGGTATCATAATTTTGACTTTTTTTATTTTGTATCATTAAAAACTTGTTTGATGATACAAAATTATCTATATTCAAAATGCGGGGGTAATTCACCCGTGTTAGGAGAATCTATGAAACCAATAACTGAATATCGTGATTATCGCTGCTGCATGCAGGACTTTTACGATGAACGCAAGAGGACGGGTTCGTTCACTTGGCGAGAGTTTGCCCGCTTGGCGGGCTTCACATCGCCAACGTACTTGAAGCTTGTGTGCGAAGGGAAAAGCAGCCTCAGCGAACTGGGGATCGAAAGAGTCGCCACGGCCATGAATCTGGGGGGCTTCGAATACAATTATTTTCGCTATCTGGTGCGGTACAACCAAGCCAAGGATGACGAAACAAAAAAGAACGCCTTCGCAAGCATGAAGGATATCGCGAAAGCGAACAAGATTCGAGTGGTCGATGCCGACGCCTTCACGTATTTTGAATCTTGGAAAAATCCAGTCCTGCGTGAACTGGCGACCATGATGCCAGGCGCCACCCCCGAAGCAGTCGCCGAGATGTGCTGGCAGCCGGTTACAGCAGAAGAAGTTCGCAAGTCACTAGACTTTATGGTGAGCGTCGGAATATTACAGCGCAAGTCGAAAAACGTCTATGTACAGACAGACAAAGCATTGGTCGGCAATTCCGAAGTGATGCCCCTAGTAGTGCGCTCCATGCTCCGCGAAATGGCCGGCTTTGGACAGAAGGCTATCGACGAGTTCGACACCAATGAACGCGATGTTTCCGGCGTGACCATGGGAATCGACCGAGAAACCTATGAACAAATTGTGCGGGAACTAGAATCCTGCCGCAGAAAAATTGTGGCTATCGCCAACACGAGTAAGGAACCGTGTCAAGTTTACCGCTTAAACTTGCAAATGTTCCCATTGTCAAAGAATACACAAAAAAAATAGCGAGGAGTATATGAATAATTACATAAAGACAAACGTTTTATGCTGTGGGTTGTTGGGTGCCCTCGCATTGACGGCCTGTTCAGATTCCAGTACCGCCCAAAACTTCGGTACCACCGAAGAGAGGAACGCATTCTGGGATGAATCATCCAATCTTGTAGCATGGAAAGTCATGAAGGGTTCCGACATTCAGTTGGAAAACACCAAGAAAGCACTACTCGGTCGCGTTTCGCTGGAAAAATCCGGCGCAAACGGCCTTGCCCGCGCAGGCATTGCCTACGACGTTTCCAACTCGGATGGTTCTCCTGCAGATCTTTCTGTGGGTAACGACGGCCTTTGCATTGCATACCAGTCTGATTTTGACGTAGAAGTCCGCCTCGATACGGAAGACTACGCCAGCTCTTCTGTGGACAAGGACGTGCCCTATGTCAGCTTGAGCATGAAGGATGGTGGCAACGAAAGCCATTGCGCTAGCTGGAAAGACTTTAGGACGAAGGATTCGGACGACAAGGACGGTTCTAAATTCGCCACGAAGGTGCGTTCCGTGCAGTTGGTCTTTGTGGGTGCATCGGGTTCGTCGGGTGAATTCAGCATTCAGCGACTGACTCCGTATGTTCGCTCGGACTTGTGGTTTGGCAAATCAGATGGCGCTCATGTAGAGACTGGTTTTGCTAAAGGCGATGAAGGAACCTCGGGCCAATTGACTTTCTTTGGAGATTCTTCCGAAGCCTATTTCGAATGGGGTTACCCCCACGATGATACGGAACTGGACGAAAAAATCGATAACAATGAAGGCATTGATGGCAACGTTGTCTTCGAGGGTTCCAGTCCCAATCCGGATGTCGGTTTTGAATTCCTTGTCGCAGGCAAAACCACTAAAAACGACAAGGACTTTATTTACACGGCAAACGTGTCTAACCTGTGGAAAGGCATGTGTCTGGAATACGATTCGCAGATGGATATCGTCATGGAACTCGTTCCCGGAGATTCCTCGGCAGGTACCCTTGAAAACGATGTCAAGACAATGACCTTTGCGAAGAACTACGACATGGAAAAGAACTGTGTGGTATTCGCAGACGTTCTGGATGGTTCCGACGATATCCTGAAGCATTTGGCAAAGATCCGCGTGAAATTCGCAAAAGAAAACAAGGCTGGAACGGCTGTCGAAATCAGGCGAATCAGCGCCTTGGTACCGGAAAATCTTTCTGTCAAGGAATCTGGCGAATTAAAGGTAGTGACGCCGACGCAGTCTTCTAACTACAAGTCGGGAACAAGCTTCTTGTGGGACGGCTCCGTTGACGGCGACCATGTGGACCTCGGCATTTCCGGTGCAACGGCTGGCGGAGTTTGGACCAATTCTCCCGAAGAAACGGATAGATATACCTTCGGGTTCCCCAAAAATCTTAAAACTGACGATAACGGATACGTCATTGCGTCCTTGGTAAGCAAGTATCACAAGTTTACTGGATACGTGAAATCTGACGAAGATGACAACAATATTGCAACGATTAGCCTCAACACCGTGAGCTCGAACTTGGAACCAGCCGACATTAGCGCCTGGAATGGTTTCTGCATCCACTACGAGGCGGATAGCGAAATCAGAATCACGATTGTCACGGACTCTGCGGCACACAAATACTGGTACGCCGAAGTGCCGTACTCCGACGATATGGTTTGGGGCAAGGTTTCTTGGGACGCCTTCCAGAATATCGACGAAGAATCCGATGAAAAGATCGAAGATGTCATTGGAGTAGTTTCTCAGGTTCAGCTCCGATTCCCCTACGATGGCGGATTTACCGTAGACAAGTTCGGTTCTTACGACCAGTGCGGTAAGTAAAAGAAGTTTGGTGGTTAAAGAGGAAATAGCCGCGAGAAATCGCGGCTATTTCTGTATGATACTTCCATCTAGTTCGCATACCCAGACTTGAGACCGCGAACCGCGACATAGCGGCGATTTCCCTTCTTGTCAATGATAATCGCAACGCCTGCTAGGTTGTTAATCCACTTGCCGCCATCATATTTCTTAAGTTCAATCTGCAAGTTTGAACAATAAGCCACAAGCGGAACCATCACCTTGTCATGTGAACTCAAAAGGACGAACTTTTCTGTCGGGTACTTCTTGAGAAGAACATCCTCGATAAGCTCCACGGAACGTTCGGCGAGATTGTAGTATGCGGCATTATCACCCGTCGAATAAGCACCCGTGTAGGCGTACTTAGAAGTCACTTCCCAGCCACCGCCACACTCGCTCTTCGCCTTTTCGAGAGCCTCATTATTCTTGGCATACCAATCATCGTTCAGCTGCGGAATCGTATCGCGCTTGTCGTAAGACTGCCCACGCCCCTTCGCAATCGATTCCACCGTCTGATGGGCGCGCAAGAATTCAGAAGCACCAAGGACAAAGTCCTCGCTGAACTTCGTGAGTCGAGCGCCAAGTTCTTCGGACTGTTTTTTGCCATTATCCGTAAGCGTCCCACCCTTGCTCGTATCGTCACCACGTTCGGCATGGCGGATCACAAAGATGACGCGTTCATCGTCCTTGATACTTTCATAGACATCCTGGATATCCACAAATTCCTTTGCATCAGACTCCAAGACAAAATAACGGTCTTTTTCAAGAGCTGTCGCCTCACGCCATTCCTTCTTTGCACCATCGTACGTAAAGAAATTGCCCGAGTACGCACCACGACGGACTTCGCCATCTTCGGCGGGTATTGTATCACCAATGAAGTCCTTCAAGCTATCCGGGATGAGCACCCATCCATCCTTTTCATTACAGATAAAGCGGTAAAGTGAATGTTTCAGATCGTTATACGACTCTGCATAAAAACGACTAGCCTTATTCTTGACAAAGAATATTTCCCCCGCAGAACTGCCATCGCATTCCGGGAATTCCAATTCCTTCATGGTGAAGTTCGTGAGGAACTTATCAAAGTCTTTATTCTTAGGGAAACGTTCTTTGACGTATTCGCAAGTGAGATCATAACCACCAGATATTTTCAATCCAAGAGCATTATCGGCAGCTTTAATCCGAGTCTCTTCGTCGTCCCACTTACCATCCTTTGCGACATCGGCAACTATAGCCTTAAACGTTCCTACAAAATCGTAATCATCGAATAAAGCAGAACCAGCAGTAATCTGCAACAAGAGCGTTGCCGCCACAAGAGCAGTCCCAGACTTACTAGCCTTAGAAAGATCAATCGTCTCGGTTTGGTCAAAATCAATAGCATCCAAGTGGAACATATTCCACACATCTTCAGCAGCCTTGCTCTTTGCAGCTTCAAAAGAAAGCTTGTCCTTCCCTGCCAAAAGTACAAGAGCACGTTCCGTTTCAAGAGTCGTCAAGAGACCCAAGTTGAACTTTTCATTCGAGGAAACATCCCCTAAGGCAGAGAATGTAATCGGATTAGACTTTCCATCGAAAAGATTTGTAAAGGTTACTTCAGCGGAGACTTGAACAAAAGACTGAATCAAGTTGACATTCTTGAATTCATAAGCGCCGTCCTCGCCAATTTCTGCCGAGAAAACATTTTCCGTTTCACCATAGTCATCAGCGGAATCCAACTCCACCATTTTGACCTTTTGGACACTGGTATAGCTATCCAAATCAACAACACCAGAAACGCCGACACTAGAAACGGAATCAATAACGCCGAGATCTTCGTCAGGATCAACCTCTTTTAAGCTAGATGAAGAGCCAAGTTCTTCAACGCTACTTGACGAAGATGTCTTTTTTGAGATTGAACTTGATGACTCAACAACATTTTCAGAACTAGACGATTCTAATTCGTCTTGAGCATCTTCCTTCTGATTACTGACAGAATCATCTCCACATGCAATCAAAAAAGCTGCTACTAAAGTAGAAAGCGAAATCTGCTTAAAAAAGGTCCCCATAAATCGTCCCCCTTATCTTCAAGTTTTGGTGAACCCAAAACACCCATAACAAAATTATATTTTTTTGGGAAATCTTGTTGTAGCGGCCCCAAAAGGCTTGACAGGATTTTCAAAATAGTATACATTTGTACACAAAAATAAAGCATTTGGATTATGGATCAGCCGCTCGCCGAAAGATTACGCCCCAGAAACTTAGATGAGTTTTTAGGCCAGAACAAGATTCTGGGCGAGCAGAGCTTGTTGCGCAAGAGTCTCGAAAACGACAGCGTGCCGAGCATGATCTTTTGGGGCCCTCCGGGCTGCGGAAAGACGAGCCTCGCCCACGTGATTCGCCAACATACCAAGAAAGCGTTTGTCGCCCTGTCGGCTGTGGCCAGTGGCGTCAAAGAAGTCAAGGAAGTCTTAGCAGATGCCCGCAGAATGAAGGGCATGTTCAAGGACACGATTCTTTTTATCGACGAAATCCACCGCTTTAACAAGGGCCAGCAGGATGCGCTGTTGGGTGCCGTCGAAGACGGCACGGTGACGCTTATAGGCGCCACCACCGAAAACCCGGGGTTTGAGGTCAACAGCGCTTTACTTAGCCGCTGCCAGCTGATTCTTTTTGCGCCCTTAAGTAAAGACGACTTGCGCACGCTGATTTTCAGCGCCTTGCGCGATCATCCTCGTGGCTTGCAGCTGAAGGATGTTGAAGTCGAAGACGCCGTCGTCGATAAACTCATAGCTCAGTCCGACGGTGACGCACGATTCCTGCTGAATCAGATTGAATGGATAGGCAAGAATCTAGGCGACAAGAAAGTCATCGACGAAAAACTCCTCGAAGAATTTCAATACAAGAAGCCCCTGCGCTACGACAAAGGCGGCGAAGAGCATTACAATTTAATTTCTGCCTTGCATAAGTCCGTTCGCGGTTCGGACCCTGATGCCGCCCTCTATTGGCTGCACCGTATGCTGCAAGGTGGCGAAGACCCGCGATTCATTCTGCGCAGACTCATGCGCATGAGCATGGAAGATATCGGCCTCGCCGACCCGAACGCTTTGTTACTTGCTACGAGCGCCCGCGAAGCCTACGACTTTATGGGAATTCCCGAAGGCCTGATCGCCCTCGACGAACTTGCGATTTACCTTTCGCTTGCCCCCAAGAGCAACAGCGTGGAACTCGCAGGAATGAAGGCCGACTCAATCGTGAAGCAGACAGGCACTCTCCCTGTACCACGCGCCTTCCGCAATTCGGTCACGAAGGTCGGCGAAAAATTGGGCTACGGAATCGACTACCAGTACGATCACGACAGCCCCGGCGCTTACTCCGCTCAAGAACACCTGCCCAAGCAACTCGAAGGCACCGAGATTTACCAGCCCAAGCCCTACGGCAAGGAAAAGCAACTCGGCGAAAGACTTGCGCAGCTTAAGCAGATTAAGCGAGAGAAGAATAATCAGAAATAAAAAGCAATTCCCTTAGAACTGCTTCAACAGCCGAATTCTCTCTGGTGTGTCGGGATGGGTGCAGAACATGATGTTTGCTTTGGCAATCCAGCCCTTGAGTTTCATGTTGTTGTCAAATTCTTCGTCGGGGTGAATAATGTAGAGCTGTGCCACGTCGCTACGGCGAACGCTATCAAGGCCCGGTTCATCTGAAATCTTCTGCAAGGCAGAGGCTAGCGCCCAAGGGTCGCCACAGAGTTCAGCACCGCCGGCATCGGCCACGTATTCGCGGGTGCGAGAGATTGCAAGACGCGTAAACCAGCTAAAGATATAACCGACAGTACTCCAAATAATAACCAGCATCAGAATAAAGATGATAATGACTCCGCCGCCATTGCCCCCACCACGTCTGTTGCGCGGACGCCGACCCGCTCCACGGAGCATTGCCGAAAGCAGCTTTATAGAAATCGTCTGAAGGGTCGCAAAAATGCCCACGAACACAATGCACACGACCATGAGTCGCGTGTCACGGTTCTTGATATGCGTGAGTTCGTGGCCCACAACAGCAGAAAGTTCAGCGTCATTCAGTTTTTCAATAAGGCCGGTCGTGAGCGTAATGGTAAACGAGGGCACGTCAATGCCGCTCGCGAATGCGTTCAGGCCAGAGTCCTCCACAATGTTGATTTGCGGCATTTCGATGCCGCCCGCAATGCAGAGGTTTTCGACAATATTATAGACGCGCAGGTTATCTTTGCGTTCAAGAGGCTTGGCATGCGTCGTATGGCGAATAATAGCGGTATTTGCGCAATAAGCGATAATGAACCACACACCTACAATCTGGAGTGTATACGGGAGCACAGTCCAAAAGGCATCCCACACTTCGGGCCAATGCATTAGGCCGTATTTCATGTGCGTCGTATGGTCAGCAGGACAACCACCCTGCATCAGGGGGCAGAGCGCCCCAAAATAATCCATAATGACGATTGTCGCAAAGACCATTCCCAAAATAATAAGGGGGAACATGCACAACAGCAAAACACTGTTGCGGTTGTTCCGCCAAATCTGGGTTTGAAGGCCTACGTATTTCATTGAAGGCGTTTGCGCCCCACTGCCTTAGAACTTTATTTCGGGAGCTTTGTTGAGCGTTTCGCGGCCTTCGGTAGCTTCGTACATGGGTGCACGCTTGAAGCCGAACATGCCTGCTACAATGTTGCTCGGGAATACTTCGCAAGCGTTGTTGAGTTCGCGAGTCGTCGAGTTAAAGAAGCGGCGTGCGGCAGAGAGCTTGTTTTCGATATCGGCAAGTTCGTTCTGCAACTGCAAGAAGTTCTGGTTGGCCTTAAGTTCAGGGTAAGCTTCAAGCGAAATGCGGAGCCCGGCAAGCGCACCAGAAAGAGCCTTGTCAGCCTGAACCTTTTCATCAACGGTCGTTGCATTCATAGCAGCGGCACGGGCCGAGGTCACCTTATCAAGCGTCTCTTTTTCGTGAGTGGCATAACCCTTGACCGTACTCACCAACTGAGGCACCAAATCAAAACGCTGCTTGAGTTGCACATCGATGTTTGCAAATGCATTTTCGCGGTTATTGCGGAGTTTCACCAGTCCGTTATACATTCCGATGAACCAGGCGATCAGCACCACCACGACAATGCCGGCAATAATCCCAATAGTCATATTTTACTCCTTTCTGTTTTCTTAGTTAGAAATGTATATAAAAAAAAGATGCCCGAGCAAGTCGGGCATGACAAAAAAGAGTATGAGAATGACTAATAATAGCGTAAAAATGACTATTTAAACGCTAAACAGGGTCGTTTACCGGCTTGGAATAGTCGCGTTCGCCGAAAAGGGCCGTTCCCACGCGAATCATGGTGGAACCTTCTTCAATGGCGACTTCCAAGTCACCGGTCATACCCATTGAAAGCTGGTCAAAGTTGGCGAATACACCGCCCTTGGCCAAGAACTTTTGCTGCAGATTACGGAGGAATGCAAAGCATTCACGGCTATCTTCGGCAACACCGGTATTCTTGCCGATGGTCATGAGCCCACGGAAACGCAAGTGCGGATATGCGGCACCGCGCGATTCCAAGTCAGCAAGGAAAGCCTCGGCTTCGTGCACATCGAGCCCGCTCTTGGTTTCTTCTTCACCAGCGTTAATCTGAAAGAGAATGTCCAAAATCTTGTTTTGGGCAGCGCAGACTTTTTCGAGCTTTTCAACCGCTTCGATGCTTGCGATGGAATGAATACAGTCGGCAACAATCGCCGCTTTCTTGAGCTTGTTACTTTGTACAGGACCAATCACGTGGCAACGCACGCGACTGCCATCTTTTGCAGTTCGCGGCTCAGAGAACTTGAGTTCGGCTTCTTGCACGCGGTTTTCACCGAAATCGGTGGCACCGAGCGCAATCGCATTCTCCACAGCTTCTGCTGGGTGGAACTTGCTCACCCAAACAAGCTTTACCGAGTCGCGGCTACGGCCCGCAATCTTGCAGGCTTCGGCAATCCTTGCTTCGAGAGCAGCAAGGTGCTCACGCATTTCATCAAGTGTGAATTCCATTACTTCTTTTCTTTTTTCGCAGAGTCTGTTTTCGTTTCCTTGAACAGCACCTTGATAATTTCGTCAATGTGCTTGTGCGTGAAAATCTTGAGGCCTTTCTTTGCAGGCGCCGGAAGTTCGTTCACGTCCTTCTGGTTCTGCGCCGGGAGTCGCAAGGTCTTTACGCCGGCCTGGAGGGCTGCAAGCGCCTTTTCGTTCAAACCACCAATTGCAAGGCATGCACCCGTCAAGCTCACTTCGCCAGTGAATGCAATTTCAGGCGAGACAGGCTGCTTGGTAAATGCAGAGAGCAAGCAAAGCGTGAGGGCAATACCGGCAGAGGGGCCATCCTTGGGCACAGCGCCTTCGGGCACGTGAATATGGATGTCTGTCTTTTTCACGATATTCGGATCGATACCAAAGCGGCTCAGGCGTTCGCGCACAAGGCTGAGTGCTATCTGTGCCGATTCCTTCATCACGTCGCCGAGCTTACCCGTCATCAAAAGCGTACCCTTGCCAGGCAAGAGCATGCATTCAATCGGCAAGATTTCGCCACCGACACTTGTCCATGCAAGGCCAACGATAACACCCGGGCGGCCTGCAGCAGGCAGCTGGTTGTCGAGGTAACGTGGAGCGCCCAGGTAATCCTGCAAAGTCTTTTCCGTCACTTCGGTCGTGTACTTCTTGCCCATCACCTTGTCTTTTGCACGGTGACGCACTACGTTTTCAAGAGTACGTTCCAGTTCGCGCACGCCCGCTTCACGCGTCCATTCGCGAATTACCTTCGAAATAATGCCATCTTCAAAAGCGACATCCTTGCCGTTTTCGATACCGGTGCGTTCGCAAATGCGCGGCACCAAGTACTTGCTTGCAATCTGCAACTTTTCGTGCGGATAATAACCGGGCAGGCGCACCATTTCCAAACGGTCGCGCAAAGCTTCGGGGATTTCGGCTTCGTTGTTTGCCGTCGCAATAAACAGCACGCGACTAAGGTCGAGGCCCACTTCCATAAAGTGGTCGGTAAAGTCATGGTTCTGTTCGGGGTCCAAAACTTCGAGCATGGCGCTGGCGGGGTCACCGCGGAAGTCGCTTGCCATCTTGTCGATTTCGTCGAGCAAGATAATCGGGTTCATGCACTTGGCACGGCGAAGCGCCTGGATAAAGCGACCCGGCATAGCACCAATGTAAGTGCGGCGGTGGCCACGAATTTCAGCTTCGTCACGCACGCCACCCAGGGTAATGCGCACAAAGTTACGCTGCATGGCATTCGCAATCGATTCCACAAGCGTCGTCTTACCCACACCCGGAGGACCAACCAAGCAAAGAATCGGAGCACGGCGTTCAGTACCCGTCAGTTTCAAGACCGCCACGTATTCCATAATGCGTTCCTTGACCTTGTCGAGGCCAAAGTGCTTGGAATCGAGTTCGCTCTTCACCTTTTTCATGTTGAGCACGGTGTCGGTGTATTCGCCATACGGGAGCGTCAGGAACCAGTCCAAATAGTTACGGCTCACGGCATATTCCGGAGACGTCGGCTGCATCAGCTTCATGCGACCAATTTCATCTTCAAGCTTTTCTTGAATAGCGGCCGAGAACTTTTTCGCCTTGATTTTCTTGAGCAGCTGATCCGGTTCAGATGAATTTCCATTTTCGCCATCGAGCTCATCTTGCAACTGGCGAATCTGTTCCGAAATAAACCATTCCTTCTGCTGCTGGGCCATCTTCTGGCGCACGTTCTGCTGCACCTTGACCATCATGGTGTCGGTATCGGCAGCCACCTGCATAATTTCAATCAGGCGTTCGGCAAGCTCATCGATTTCACCGATTTCGAGCAAACGCTGGCGTTCGTCCATCGAAATCTGCAAGAACGGAATCATGCCATAAAAAGCGTTAATCTGGCTATCCATGGTAAACAGGGCGTCTACCATGCCTTCAGAAATGTTCCTGTGCAGCGAGTATTCCTTGAACTGCGTGAGCACCGTTTCAAAGCGCGGGCTCTTGTCGGAATTTGTAATCGCAGGCTTGTGTGCCGAAACAGTCACCATCAAGAAGTTGTCCTTGGTGGTAATGGAACGCAAGTCCACCACGCAGTCGCCATCGAGCACCACCTTCACGCAACCGTTCGGGAAGGGAGTCACATTGCTTACATGCGCCAGAATGCCCACCGAGTAAAGGTCGAGCATCGGGTTTTCAATTTCTTCCTGTTCAATATTCTTTTGAGCCGAAAGAATAATCTGTCCATCGTGCGATTCAGCGTATTCAAGTGCGCGCAAAGAAATATCCCTGCCGACCAAAATGCGGCGGGTCGTGTGCGGAAATACAACAGCATCCCTCAGAGGGAGCAACGGATACGATTTCGAAGTGTCTAATGCCATACGCTACAAAGATAGTATCTTTAAAAAAAAGCCAGTCTGCATTTAGTTGCAAACTGGCTTTTGGTTTGGTTAGGAGGTCACTATCGAATTCGAACAGTGTGGCTCTCGGAGCCCACGCGCACCAGGTAGCCGCCAGCGCCGGGGAGCGGCACTACCAGCTGATTGCCAGTCGCAATGGTCTTGCGAATCAAGCGTCCCTGCATATCGAACACTGTAACAGGCTTTGCGTTTGCGCCTTGAATCAGCAAGTCGCGGCCCGAGACAGAAAGGTTAATGCGAGCGGCAGTCACAGCCACAAAGCCAGTCGAAGTCTCGCTGCTCGAAGAAAGTTCTGCAGTCTGCGAGGAACTGGAGGCGACTGTTTCGCTAGAGCTAGAGGCCACGCTGCTGCTAGACTTCGGCTCAGTATTGCCGGCGCCCGTCACGGTAATCGATCCGCTCTTGGATGCATTCTTGGAAGCGCCCGTCGTCGTCACGGTGAATTTATATGCGCCCGGTGCAGCTGTAGAAGCGACCGTGCCCGAAATGTAGTAGTCAAGACCCTTGAGCGTACCCGTCACACCCTGCGGAAGGCCCGTTACGGTGGCACCTGTTGCGCCTTCAATCGTGTAGTAGAATTCCACGATAGAGGCACCTTGGGCCACTTCCTGATTTGCGCTGCCCGAGCCGTGCTTGGTGAGGCTAGCCTCGCCCGCGACAGGCGTCTGCGACGAGCTGGACTTGGCAGAAGAACTCGATGCAGGCACAACACTGCTGCTGGACTTTGCCTGCGAAGAACTCGACACCACTACGCTAGAAGAAGAAACCGGAGTCACCTGCGAGCTACCCGGAGCCGGGAGCGTTGGGCCAGCGTAAGCCTGGATGGAATCACGGAGCGCGTAAGCTTTTGCCTGATTACTCACATCGGTAACGCTCATTTGGTATGGCGGCGTGAACGCAGTTCCTTGGCCTGTTGTGTTGCCGGAGGTCTTTTCGTAATAGTTGTTAATCATCGAAACTTTGGCATCTTCTTTGGACTGATTGTTGTAATCCAAAGGATTTTTTACACCAATGAACACATTGCTTTCGACACGGATGTTTGCCTTCATGCCGGCACGAACGCAATAGCTTGCGGCAGAGCTTGTGTAGAGGTTGTTAACCACATGAACCTGGCCAAATCTCACGCGGGGCATACGTTCCTTTACACCATCGCCCCACCAGTTATGGTGCACGGTAATCTTCAAGGCGTTAGCATCTGCAGTTTTTGAATCACTATTGCCGAAAAGATTGGAAAATTGATGGTTCTTGGATTTGGACGTATAGGTGAACTTGCTCCACGAGACTGTAATATAATCAGACTGGTTTACAATGTCCATGTTACCATCGTGCCCGTCGTAGACATGAACATGGTCAATCCAAATGTTTTTTGCTTCATGATTTATTTGTAAGCAGTCTTCATCATCTTCATCGACCGCACCAACACCTTGCACAGAAATGTTTCGAACAATCACGTTCTTGGAGCCGGAAATCTTGATACCGCTTCCTTTGGACGGCTGAGTGATTGTGACTCCAGGATAGCCGTAAAGGGTAACGTTGCTACCGACTTCCACGGTACCTGCATAAGTACCAGGCTTGATGTAGATTGTTTTGTTGCCCGCTTTGGCGTAGCTTTTAAGATCGCTGACGTTGTCAACGGTGACTGTGCCGTAATTGGCTCCGCCAGTGGTGCTGCCGTTTTGGGTCGCCCAGCCCGTCAGCGGAAAATCAGGTGACGTGGCCGCAATCGCGGAAGTTGCGAGGGCTGCGCCCAATGCTGCGCCTACGGCAAGAGTTCTAGACCAGTTTTTCTGTGTTTTAACCATATCATCCATCCCTTATTTTGTCATTTCAAGCCACCACGCTCGAAAATGTTCTCAAATTTCTTCTCAAAATTTATATTCAAAAACGACTAAAGTCAATAGGTCCAGATAAGCAAAAATGTATTTTTATCCTTATTTTTATGGCAATAAATAAAGAAATGGCGAATTTTATTCAAATTCGCCATTCATAAAATGTTCTCAAAAATTTATTTTACAATTAACTAAGATGCCTTTTTGCGACTTTTCTTTGCCGTTTCGGCACCAGCATTAAGAGCAACAGTCTTGTCCGCAGACTTTTTTTCGGGAGCCTTGAGACCGTTCTTCACGATTTCAGCGGTCACCACGAATTCCTTGTTGCCAGAACCCGGCATTTCAAACATGGCCTTCTGCAAAGTCTTTTCCATTACGGAGCGGAGCCCGCGGGCACCTGTCTTGCGGACCATGGTTTCGCGAACAATTTCCTTGAGAGCGTCGTCTTCGAACTTGAGCTCGATTCCGTCCATTTCGAACAAGCTCTTGTACTGTTTCACAAGGGCATTCTTCGGCTGGGTCAGAATATTCAGGAGCGCAGCCTCATCGAGTTCTTCGAGGGCGACAGCCACAGGCAAGCGGCCCACGATTTCAGGAATCAAACCGAACTGAATCAGGTCATCGGGTTCCAAGAGCTTGAAGAGTTCGCTGAGCGAGTTTTCTTCGGCGCTACGGATGTCGGCGCCAAAGCCCATGCCACCCGTATTCACGCGGCGAGAAATAATCTTGTCCAGCGTTTCGAAGGCGCCACCGCAAATGAACAAGATGTTCTTGGTATTCACCTGCACCAGCGGCTGTTCCGGATGCTTACGGCCACCCTTCGGCGGAACTGCAGCAACCGTACCTTCCAAAAGCTTCAAAAGACCCTGCTGCACGCCTTCGCCACTTACGTCGCGAGTAATAGAGGGGTTGGCAGTCTTACGGGCAATTTTATCAATTTCATCGATAAAGATAATACCGCGTTCGGCGCGGGCCACATCGTAATCGGCAGCCTGCAACAGGCGCACGATAATGCTGTCCACATCTTCGCCCACATAACCAGCTTCAGTCAGCACGGTCGCATCGGCAATAGTAAAGGGCACATCCAAGAAACGCGCCATGGTCTGAGCCAAGAGCGTCTTACCCGAACCAGTCGGACCCACCAACAGCAAGTTCGATTTTTCGACTTCTTGCGCATCGGGGTGAGCCTGCTTGTAGCGCAGGCGCTTGTAGTGGTTGTACACCGCCACAGAAAGGGCGGTCTTCGCCTGATCCTGGCCAATCACGTATTCGTCCAGGTGCGCCTTGATTTCGGTCGGGAGCGGGAGCGGTTTCGAAGAAGCTTCGGCAGCAGCAGATTCCTGCTTGGCGCGCACGCGGTCTTCTTCGATAATGCGGTGACACATCGCAACGCAGTCGCTACAAATCTGTACGCCTGCGCCCGTAATCATCTTCTCGACGCGTTCTGCGGGCTTGCCGCAAAAACTACACGTAACCGTCGGGTGATTTTTCCCGCTACGATACATTAAATGCCCTCTTTACGCGGAACAAAAATTTCATCGATGACACCGAAGGCCTTTGCTTCTTCGGGGCCCATATAGAAATCGCGGTCGGTCTTTTCGCGGACTTCGTCAATCGACTTGCCGGTATGCTTGGCAACGATTTCGGCCAAGGTTTCCTTGGTGCGCACGATTTCTTTTGCGGTAATCTGGATGTCGGTCGACTGACCGGTAGCAGCGCCAGACGGCTGGTGAAGCATGATGCGGGAGTGCGGGAGCGCGTAACGCTTGCCCTTGGTACCTGCCGCAAGCAACACTGCAGCCATCGAAGCGCAGTTACCAATGCAGATGGTCGCAATGTTCGGGCGAACATGCTGCATGGTGTCATAAATGGCAAGCCCTGCCGACACGTAACCACCCGGGCTGTTGATGTACAGCGTGATATCCTTTTCCGGATTCTCGTATTCAAGGAAAATCAACTGGGCCATGACGTTGTTCGCCACTTCGTCGTTAATCGGAGTGCCCAAGAAGATAATACGTTCCTTAAGGAGACGGGAATAGATATCGTAGGCGCGTTCACCGCGTCCGGTGGTCTCAATGACGGTAGGGATGATCATTCAGTATACCTCTTACTTGTTTTCTTCAGCAGCCGGGCGGATACCAACGATGAAGTCGGCAGCCATCTGAACACGGAGTTCGTCGCGGAGCTGGTTGATACGGCCGGACTGACGGAAGTGGCCCTTGAGGGTTTCGAAGTCCACGTGGTAAGCGTCAGCCATCTGCTTCAGGCGAGCATCGACGTCAGCCTGTGCCGGCTTGATCTTTTCCTTGGTAGCGATGAAGTCGAGAATGCGGTGCTTCTTGATTTCGCGGATTGCTTCCGGAGTAAGGCCGTTCAGCTGTTCTTCGGTCGGTTCCACCACGTCCTTTTCGCTCTGGGCATTGCGGTTCAGCGTCCACTTGATGAGGTCATAAACGCGGGCCTTCGGCACTTCGAACGGGTTAGCTTCGATGATCTTGTCGATAGCTTCGTTGATAGCCTTGTTCTTGGCGCTGTCCTGCTTCTGGTTAGCGAGGCCTTCGGCGAGGTTGTTCTTCAGGTCTTCGACATCCTTCACGCCAATCTGCTTGCAGAATTCTTCGTCCATGGTCGGCGGAACAATTTCGCGCACGTCGGTGACTTCGACCTTGAACTGGGCGGTCTTGCCGCGATAGCGTTCGTCCTTGTGGTCATCCGGATACTTGAAGTTGATTTCCTTGGTTTCGCCAGCAGAAGCACCCGTGAGGCCTTCGTCGAATCCCGGAGAGGCAGATTCGCCGAGGAGAGAACGGAATTCCTTGTTTTCCGGGAGTTCCTGCTTTTCGCCGTCGATCACGACTTCGATGTAGTTGCCGACAACCACGTCGCCCTTCTTGGCAGCGCGGTCCACATGTTCGTCCTTGCTCCACATCTGAATCAAGCGGTCATATTCGGCCTGGACTTCTTCTTCATGAACGGCGGTTTCCGGAACGGTGATACCCGTGTCAGCATAGCCCTTGATGTCGATTTCCGGATCCATTTCGACTTCGACCTTCAGTGCGATGTCTTTTTCCTTGTCGTCGTTGAATTCAACGACCTTCATCTGGCCAACGGGGATAATATTTGCGTTCTTGAGCGCTTCCTGAACGAGCTTGTTCACGACTTCATCCACAGCTTCCTGACGGATTGCGCCGCCGAACTGCTTCAGGATCATTGCCTTCGGCACCATGCCCTGGCGGAAACCCTTCATGGAGACCTGCTTCTTGTATTGACCCAGTTTCTTTTCGAAGGGAGCAGTGAGGTCTGCCTGCGGGATGGTGATTTCGAGGGTGCGCACGGTTGCGCTTGTTTCTTTGATTTCTACGCTCATATGAACTCCGAGAGTCGGTTAAAAAGTATTGAAAAACATGCGAGAGGAGGGAGTCGAACCCTCACACCGAAGTGCCAGATCCTAAGTCTGGTGCGTCTGCCAATTCCGCCACTCTCGCGATTTTGCACCCAAAGATACAAAATTTTTCATTTCCCGATATCCCCATTTACCTTATTTATCGTTAGGAAGGGCGATTTTGTAAAAGAAAGATGCTAATTTTAAGTTATGGAAATCACACCGACCAAAAGACAGCTCTATCCCGATATCGCTTGCGGTTTTCTGATTATCCATATGGTATTCGGCCACATCACGCAACATGCGGGACTATGGCAAGGGCAACAAACCCTGTACTCTTTTTGGTGCAGCCTGATATTTTTCATGATGCCCTGGTTTTTCTTTAAAGCCGGAATGTTCTTTCGCGAAAAGCCCACCCTTGTCGAAATCAAGGCGTCGGCAAAAAGACTCCTAATTCCCTTCGTGCTATTTTCACTCTGCGGTGCATGCCTCGAATATGCTGCCAAAATGAGCCACGAAGGCTTTACAACCGCCGGATTCATTCGAGATAACCTGCACGCCCTACTTATGGGAGGCGCCCTTGAAAGCAACCCGCCGCTTTGGTTCCTGTTCAGCCTCTTTTTTGCAAGAATTATTTTCAACATTCTCTTTAAAAAACTGCCCGACTACATCATCGCCATTATCGGACTTGTTGTAGCATGCGTCCTTATGCAAGTTTCCCTAAACTTGCCCCATTATTTCGGGAATGTATTTGCAGGCCTATTTTTCCTTGCAGCAGCCCATTTCTTAAAAGACAAGCAATTCAAGTTTCCAATCCTGATTGCCGCCATCGTGACATTCATCGCCGTTTATGCTGTTGACTTTCCTCAAGTCGACATGCACCTCCACAAAATCTTTAGCGGCACCTATCTCCTATGGCTCCCGGCATCTCTTGCAGGCATCGTTATTCTCGACCATATCGCGAGAATCCGCCTGGTCGAAAAAATAAGACTGCAAGTTATCGGCAAAGATTCCATGACCTATTACGTGTTGCACTGGCTCGTAATAGTATGCGCCTCAATTGTCGTTAAAAGAATATGGCCCGAGGCATCCCCAGAATTAAAGGTCGCGCTCTACACAATCGCCTGCGTTATAACGCTCCCCCTCGCAAGCTCAATCTACAAGCGTGCAAGCAAGCGATTCCATAAGGAATAGGCTTTTTCCGAAATCCAGATTTCAAGCGCCGATACATGCAGCAGCTTGAACAGCAGCCTGCGAACCCATTCCAAAAGAGAACAGCCCAAGTAGACCGATACAACAATCGCTACAAACCAAGGCGCCGCCTTATAAAGCGGGAGTTCTACCAAGTAGGCAAAAGGAGCTTCACCAAACAAGGTCCAAAGCATCGGCTGCATGTGTATCAGGTACACACCAAAAGCAAGCGGCGAGAGGAACTTCACAAGAGTCAAAGCGACCTTGCCCAAGTTGATTCGAGAGAACAAAATCAAAAGCATTACCGAAGCTACAATAATCGTCGGCGAAGTATATTCCAGCAGCACATTGGTATGCGCGTTTTCGGCACCTGTCAAGCGGACCGACAAATAAGCAAGTCCAAATTTCACAATCCAGTTGCACGCAATTGCACCGCCAAAAACGGCCACGTAAAAGCGGGCGCACCTATTCTGCAACAACCCATGATGGCGAATCGCCGCCCCGAGAATATACATCACGATTAGCCACAAGGCGCTATAACCGTTCATCGTATAGAAAACATCACTATCGACAAGTGTCGGCAAAATCGAAAGCAGCACAAACACAATCGCAAGGAACTTCACAACAGTCTCTTTAGAAACGCCAAGCACAAAGCGCTGCATAAACGGCATAAAGAAGAACATCAGGAAATACGCCGAGAAATACCAATACCGCTCAAAAAGAACCGGAAGCCCCGACTTTAAAATATCGCCAACACCGAATACACCCGGGCACAAGAAATACAACAACAGCGCAATGCCCAAAGAATAGAATTCCACCTGGAACCAGAGCGCCACAATATTTTTAAGCTTAAAAGTCGAATAGATTCCCACGTAACCCGAAATCAGTGCATAACAGTTGACCGCACAAAGAATCAGGTTTTCAAGTCCCCACGCCGCATAGTAATTCGGCGAGCCATAGGGAGCATGTCCTAAAATGCCGCCGGCCCCCAGCACATGGAGCATGACGATCATCTGCATCGAAACAATGCGCAATAAATCAATGCCATAATTCCTTTTGTTTTCAGTCATCGTCAATCTTTCTAGGGGTTTATTTTTGTAAATTGCTTCTATAAATATAATAGAAATTTCGCTATGCCTAAAGTCAGTGTCATTGTTCCCGCCTACAATACGTGCGATTCCTTTTTCAGGAAGTGTATTGAAAGTCTTGTAGGCCAGACACTCAAGGATATCGAAATCATCGTTATCGATGACGGCTCCACCCCGGAACAAGGTAGCGACGCTCCCTGTGTGAGGCTCGCAAAGCAATACGCAAGCGCCGATTCGCGAATCAAGTTTTTGCAGCAAGACCACAAAGGCGTTTCCGAAGCCCGCAACCTGGGCATTCAAAAAGCCACTGGCGAATACACCGTATTCCTCGATTCCGACGATTGGTTCGACACAGACGCTCTAGAATCACTCTATAATTTCGCGAGCACGCAAAAATCCGATATCACGATATTTGAAAACTATCGCGACACCGAAAATTCATGCCAAGCATTCAAGGCATTCGACAGCGACATCAAACTTTTTGAAAACGACAACCTTGCCGAACTCATCAAGAACGCAGTCCAAACAAATCCCCTGCATTGTGGCATTATCATCGGAGTATGCTGCAAGTTCTACCGCAGCGATTTCCTGAAAAGCAATAATCTGATTTTCCGCAAGGGAATCTCGCTCGGCGAAGATAGATTGTTCTTCTTAAACGCCTTATGCAAGCGCCCGAGACTTTCGTATCTGTCTAGGCCATTCTACCATTACCGCGAATCCGAAGGCTCTCTGTCGCAGGCGCTCCGCAAAGATTTCGGCGCCCTTGTAGCCAACAGCGAAAAACTCATTGGCGAGCTCCCCCTCTGCGATATTTACGGTATCGACAGAACCCGCTACCTTTCGTGGCTATACACGGATATGTCGCGAATCGTATATGCATCGCTCATTCAATATTACTTGAATCCGCAAAACAAGGAATCGTTCTTTGAGTCGCGCAAGAACTTCCTTGAATTTATAAACCTCGATGCAACCCAAAGGGCCCTCGAAAATTATAATCAGGACGCTTTCACGCAAAGAGACCGTTTCAAGTTCTTCCTCTGCAAGCATAAACTGTTCTCAGTCCTATACCTATTCAAGGTCAAGCTTTCGCTGCAAAGAAAAATTCTATGCCGTCACAAGTAAACAAACGTATCGCGAAGAATACCCTGTTTCTTTATATACGCATGGCGTTCACGCTTGTGGTGTCCCTGTACACCTCGAGAATCGTGTTGAAGTACCTGGGTATTTCGGACTTTGGTATTTTTGAAATTGTCGGAAGCATTACCGCATCGTTTTCGTTCCTGATTGCCTCGATGACACTTGCCACGCAGCGCTACCTGAATTTTACACTCGGGCAAAATGACAGCGCCAAGGTATCTAAAGTATTTTCGACCGCGCTGAATATCCACATCGGAATTTCTCTCGTGCTTTTGCTGCTCGCCGAAACGGTCGGGCTCTATTTCTTGAACTATCACTTGAATATTCCCGAAGGGCGAATGACGGCCGCCAATATCGTCTACCAATTCTCAGTCGGCAGCACACTTCTTGGAATCGTCTTCATTCCCTATAACGCCCTGATTATTGCTCACGAAAAAATGTCCTTTATCGCAGGCATCAGTATCGTGAACGCCATCCTTCGCTTGATTATCGTCTACCTGCTTGTTGTCATCGATTCCGATAAACTTACCGCCTACGCCGCCCTCGCATTCGCCGTCGCCATGACGGTGCAGGCCTCGTATGCCTTTTACAGCAGGCGCCACTTCAAGGAACACTGTACCTATAAATTGGAACGCGACAAGGCGCTCCTCAAAGAAATGGTATCGTTCTCCGGCTGGTGCACTTTCGGTGGCGTCACGGCCATCTGCAAGTCGCAGGGCATCAACTTCATCTTGAACATTTTCCACGGCGTCACCTTGAACGCCGCCATGGGTATTGCCAACCGAGTGGCTGAAGCAACCAACCAGCTTGTCGCAAGTTTCCAGACCGCAAGCAATCCGCAAATTGTCAAGCAATATTCGTGCGGTGAATTCGATTCGCTTTCCACGCTCGTCATCAGGGTTTCCAAGTTTTCGTATTTCCTGATGCTGCTCGTATCAATCCCCCTGATTCTCAATACCGAATTCATCTTCAAGATTTGGCTTGTCGAAGTTCCCGAATACGCGCCCGAATTTGTCAAGTGGATGATTCTCTTTGTCTTGACCGATTCGATTGCCGGGCCCCAATGGATGTCCATTCTCGCTACAGGCAAAGTCCGCAACTACTACCTGATTGAAACCGCAATTACAGCACTCAACATTCCGCTCTGCATTCTGGTGCTATACTTCCACTATTCACCGGTGTACGTTTTCATTGTGCGCTTTGCCGTGAACCTGGTCGTTCTCTTTTGGCGCGCCGTCTACATGCAAGACAAAATCCAATTGCCCTTCAAGCGCTATCTGAAAAAAGTCATGGCCCCGATTATCGCCGTCTCTATTTCGGCAGGCGCCATATCGATTGCCGCCTCGAACATTCCTGTTCAAGGCGTTGTCAGGTTCTTCGTTCTTTCGGCAATTTCAGTTCTTGCGGTCACAGCCGCGACATGGATTCTCGGGCTCGATTCCAACGAACGCAAGTCTTGCAAGTCACTAATTCTGGCTAAGCTCGGGCTCTCTCGCCAGTAGGCGTTTCTTGCAAATCAGTCCCATCATGACAGCGATATAGACCCACAGCCACACGTGGGCAAACTTGAAGCCGGCCGCAAAGAAACTCCAGCCGACATAGTAAATCGAAAACGACATCAGCATGAACATCTGCGGCGTGCAACGGCTGCACATTCTTTCGTACAAGAACGACATCAAGAACGATACCGCAAACGGGAAAAAGATACAGCCTGCCATGCCGAAGTTTTTATAGACTTCCCACAAGTAGCTCACCGTATTATAGCCATACACTTTTTGAATGCGGCTATTGAACATATCGTCCCAGCCGTACGATTTTCTGAACGAAGCCGGAATGCCGGAATATTCAATAAAGACACCCGCCATATCCAGGCCATACGTATATGGGTGAATTTCCCTATCAGACGGTGGATTGATAGCATAGTCCAAATTCCAGTAGTTGTTCGCTACGTAGTCATAGGGCAATTTCATCATGTATTCCAAGCCCATGCCTTCGAGTGAATCGTCGGCATACTGTGAACGCATCATGCCCACCACCACAAACGACGACACCGCAAGCAACAGGACCGTTACAACCGCTTTCACGGGAATCTTCTTTTTCAAATAGTTGAAAAGAATGAAGCTAGAACCCAAGCACAAAAACAGCGAGTTACGGCCCGGGTAAACGCAAACCGAAAGCGTAATTACACCGACAGCCATAATAAACGAAAGAATGCGAATCCATTTATAAGGGTTAATCGACTTGAAAGATGCCACCATGAGCGCAACAACCACAATCGGCGAACTTGCATACGAAACGTTGGCAAATACAGAAGTTTCAGTATTTGCTTCAAGCGTTTTCTTGCCAATGCTAAACAAGTAAAAACCGCCAATGGCTCGCGCCACAAGAAGCGCACCCATCACGAATAAAATCGTGAGCAAAATCGATATCGCAAAATGCAGTTTCCAGTTATACGTGGCAGAAATTTCTTGCAAGCGCGACCGTTCTATCTTATGCCTCTCGGGGCTTACAATGTAGTAGACCGTTGACCCTAAAATAAAGGCAACAAGGGCGCCAAGCCAGACAAACCACGTTACCGCGGTAAAATCAGTCATGGCACGACTAATCTTGAGGTAAGCAATCCCCAAGGTCATCGATTGACAAAAGACATAGAAAACGGTCGGATGAAAGAGATCCCTCTTGAGTATCCCTACATAGAGAATGCAGAGCAGCGCAATAGACGCACACGCAATCGAAACTAAATAGTCTTCCACCGGCAACCTTGTGGATTACGATTTAAATCTCACTTTCCGGGAAAACTTCTTCATTTCCACGCCCAAGGAAGATTCCGGATTCACACCGCGGCAAAATTCCAAGAAGCAGCAAAGGAATACTGCGACAATAAAGCTAATAGAGAATACAAATATCAGCGTCACGCCTCTCAAGGGCTTAATCTTCTTGTCGTTTTCCCAAGGCGGCTGCAACACAATCAAATTGGACATCAAGTTGCTTTCTTCAATATACAGGCGTTCGCTTTCCTGTTTCAAAAGCGTATAGATTACGGCCTGCAACTTCAGTTCCTTTTCCATTCTCGCATACTCGGCCGAAAGTTTCGGCACCTTGTTCAATGCGACCACACCAATGTTGCTGTGCCTGCCGCCCAGTGTCTGGTGCTTTGCAATATCGATATCCTTCAAGCGATTCTGGAGATCCTGGAACTGCCTTGTGTTTTCACCATGCTCTTTACGTTCCTTCGAAAGGGCCATGTAAATCGCATCGCGGTCCACCTGCAATCCAGACAAGTACTTCATCGTACCTTCGGTCTGAACATTAGGATCGTAGATATGATTGGTCTCTTGGAAGTTCACAAATTCACTTTCCAGAGAATCGATTCTGTGTTCAACTTCGGCCAGACGCTGATTCATGTAGGTACGGGACTGACGAGCCTGAGTCGTCTTGAAGTTGTTGTACATCGAGTCCACTTGATCCAGCATGAACGTAAGCACCTGCGAGGCAAGCTTGTAATCTTCGTCTACGAAAACGATATAGAACATGTCTTCATCGTTTTGTTCCAGCGAGAAATTCCTTCGGAACTGCTTGAGCAAATCCGCATGGAATTTTCCATCGAACTCGTAGTGTTCGGCCAGATGGAATTTTTCAATAACCTTGTTATGCAATTCCCAAGAATTGAAATAAGTCCAAACGATATTGATGCCTTCGTCCTTGTTGCCCATAAGCGACGAAAAAGACGACAAGCCGCTGGTACCTTCCAAGAGCTTACCAAGACTGCCAGAAAGGCCGCCACCACTGGCAGGTGGCGTCACAATCGCTTCGGCCGAATATGTCGGCTTGATGACCCACATGACCATAATAAAAGCCACCAATACCGGAACAAAAATCGTAAGCACAAACAAGCGCTTGTGAGAAAGACAGCTGTTGACAACCTTCAACAGGCCTTCCAATAAAGTCATATCATGTTGCGTTTCTGAAGCCATATTACTTGTAGTTCACGTAAATAATGAATGCCGAAGAAATCACCGTCAAAAGCGATGCAAGGAACAACGTGAAATCCTTGAAGGATTCGTAGTGACTCTTAGGAACTTCGATATAATCCCCCGGCAAAATCTGGTCTTCGGTCACGCTCAAGTAAAGCGGTTCGGGCTTTTTGCCACGCCACACCTTAATCTGTCTCCACGTACCCGTAATGGTGTTGATACCCGCAGCAGCCGCGTAGTCCAAGGCATGCCACATCGGATCGTAAGGGTAACGGCCAATCATTGCGACGGCGCCACCCACATACACATACATTTCCTGCACCGAGAATTCAACCTCGGCATTAGGAGCGACCTTCGTCTGCTTCATTTCAGAAAGGGCAATCCAGCGCGGCGGCACGCCCGGTTCGCGAATGCACACCGTCTTGTAGCCAAAGTTATGCATGCGAGCGCCACCAGCAAGGTCAAAGTAATCCTGCACAGTACGGCCTTCTTCGTAAGCCACACTCGTTCTGTATCCCGGGAAAATCAATGCAATATTGTCGCCCATCTCAACAAAGGGAACATAAATCTTGTCACCCTGTTCGAGCATGATATCGTCATCGAACATACCCTGCGAAGACATGGCCGTATAGTTCACATGCAACGTATCCTTGCCGCGAATCACCATCACATCTTCGGTATTGGCATTCGGAAGAATTCCACCGATCAAGCGGATAAAATAACTCAAACGGGTTTGCGCATCGACCATGTGCTGGCCAACCTGCATCACGGCACCCAAGGCATTCACCTTGAACTTTTTCAATGCGACAAGTTGGACAAAACAATATTCACGCTTGTAGCGCTTAGACACAAGGTCCAAAATCATTTCACGTGCTTCGGCAAGCGTATGACCACCCACTGTAACGGCACCGCATTCCTCGATAGCAATCATTCCATCAGGAGACACCTGCACCGACAAGTAGTTTTCTTCAAGCATCAAGTCCAAAAAATCACCAGGACCCAGCACATAGCTAGAATCAACCGCAGATTCGGCAGTTGCCGGCTGCAAGGCAATATTGCTACGCGAAACAATACCGGTATTCTGCGAAAATAACGATGCCTTAACCGCATCATCAGCAAAAAGGGTAACGCAAAGTAAAGCTATGAATAGTATAAAGTTACGCATGTTTCTATAAAATACAAAAATAACGACAGAAGATTCAAATTGTGAGCTAATTGTAGCTTGGATTTTTTATCTAAGCCGCCAATGCCCAACTACAAAAAAACAGGGCCCGATTCTCATCGGAACCCTGCTTTAATCTTTTGCACAAAGATCAATTATGCCTTGCTTTCGCCTTCGACCATGCTCACAGCTTCGGACTTGGCAGGTTCGCTAGCCTTCTTGGCCTTCACGACGATTTCGTCTTCGACGAGACCGACAAGAGCCATTTCGGAAGCGTCACCAGCGCGGTTCGGGCCGAGCTTGATGATGCGGGTATAGCCGCCGTTACGGCCAGCATAGCGCGGACCGATCGTTGCGAACAGGTCCTGCACAGCCTTCGGGCTCATCACGAAGCGAGAAGCTTCACGACGTGCAGAAAGGTCACCCTTCTTTGCATAAGTGATCATGCGATCCACGCAGCTGCGGACGAGCTTAGCCTTGTGGAGAGTAGTGCGCACGTAGCGGTTGCTCTGCTCGGCTTCCATGCCCTTCTCAAGAATAGAAGTGGTAAGAGCGCGGAGGATGGCACGCTTGTGCTGAGCGTTAACGCCCAATTTCTTGTTTTTTACACCGTGTCTCATGTTTAATCCTTCAAGTAGTCATCGACGTCCATGCCAAAAGAGAGGCCCATGGAGGTCAATACCTCGTTAAGTTCCACCAAGGACTTCCGACCGAAGTTCTTGTATTTAAGCATATCGTTTTCCTTGTTGCGCACAAGTTCGCCAACGGTATGGATGTTAGCCATACGGAGGCAGTTGCTGGAGCGAACGGAGAGTTCCAGATCGTCCACGCGGGTGCGCAGGAGCTGGGCGATACGCTGACGTTCTTCATCCATTTCAAGTTCTTCGGGGCTTTCGAGATCGCCTTCGAAGTTGATGAAGATTTCCAAGTGGTCCATGAGGAGCTTTGCAGCGTATGCAAGAGCGTCTTCCGGATCAATGGAACCGTCAGTCGTGATTTCCAGTTCCAGACGGTTGTAGTCCGTCTTCTGGCCAACGCGGGTATCGCTGATGTGCATCGCGACTTTCTGCACCGGGTTGAAGTTGGCGTCCATGGCGATCACGCCAATCGGAGCGTCCTTGTCCTTCAATTCGTCGGCAGTGACGTAGCCGCGACCGCTGGAAATCTTCACTTCCAGGGAGAGCGATGCGTTACCGTTCAAAGTAGCGATATGGACGTCCGGAGTCAAGATGGCGACATTCGGATTGTCCATGAAGTCCTTGGCCGTGACTTCGCCTTCGCCGGACATGTCCAAGCGGAGCGTTTCGTCGTGGTCAGACAGGAGCTTCACGCGGATGCTCTTGAGATTCAGGATAATGTCAGTGACATCTTCCTTCACACCCGGAATCGTCGAAAATTCCTTATCGACGCCTTCAATTTTCACGGAGACAATAGCCGCACCCTGCAGAGAGGAAAGGAGCGAGCGACGGAGGGCGTTACCGAGGGTAATACCCCAGCCACGTTCCAAAGCCTCTACGACAAACTTGGCGTAGCGACCATCTTCGCCGGTTTCCACTTTCTGGAAGCTGCGCGGCATCTGAAGTGATTTCCACATCATTGGCGATACCTCTTTTAATTAGACTCTTCTCTTCTTTTTAGGACGGCAACCATTGTGCGGAACGCCCGTCACGTCTCGAATAGAGAGAACTTCGAGGCCCGCATTCTTGATAGCACGGACAGCGGATTCACGACCGCCACCTGCGCCCTTGACGCGGACATCTACCTTGCGCATACCGAGGTCGAAAGCCTTGTGGGCAGCGACTTCAGCGGCGAGCTGGGCAGCAAACGGAGTGCTCTTGCGAGAGCCCTTGAAACCGGAGTTACCCGGAGAGCCCCAAGCGACCACGTTGCCGCGAGCATCGGTGATAGAAACGATTGTATTGTTGAAGGAAGCGAACACGCAGGCGATGCCCTGGATGTCAATACGCTTCTTGCCCTTCTTGACCTTTTCTTCTGTAGCAGCAGCGACCGGAGCTTCGGCAGCGGCAGCAGTTTCCTTAATTTCTTCTTCAGCCACGATGAATCTCCTTACTTCTTCTTGTTAGCCACAGTCTTCTTGGGGCCCTTACGAGTGCGGGCATTGGTACGGGAGCGCTGACCGCGAACAGGGAGACCCTTGCGGTGGCGGATGCCGCGATAGCAGCCAATATCCTGCAGACGCTTAATGTTCAAGGTGATTTCTGCGCGGAGCTGACCTTCCACAGAGTATTCGTCTTCGAGGAGATGACGAATCTTACCTTGTTCTTCTTCAGTCAGGTCGTCACACTTCTTGTTCTTGTCGATGCCCAGCTGAGCACAGACCTTATTAGCGGTGAACAGACCGACACCATAGATTGCCGTCAGACCGTATTCAACAGTCTTGTTTTTCGGTAAATCGACACCAGCGATACGTGCCATACGATCTCCTTATCCCTGCTTCTGCTTGTGACGGGGGTTCTTCGAACAGATGATGCGCAATACACCCTTACGGCGGATGATCTTGCAGTTTTCACATCTGGGTTTGATGGAGGCTTTGATTTTCATAGGTTTGACCTTTCTTTGAAAATACCTATTACTTGTAACGGTATGTGATTCGCCCACGATTAAGATCGTAGGGAGAAATCTCTACCAACACTTTGTCGTCCGGCAAAATTCTAATGAAATGCCGACGCATTTTTCCAGAAACATGAGCGAGAATCTCGTGGCCATTTCCGAGTTGGACACGGAAGAAGGCGTTGGGAAGTGCTTCCAACACAACACCTTCTACTTGTATTCCTTCTTCTTTAGCCACTAAGACGCCATCCTGCCGCGAATGCGGCCATGCTTGAGGAAACCTTCATAATTCTTGGTATGCAACTGGGCTTCGAGTTGACGGAGCGTATCCAGCGCCACACCGACCACGATAAGTACCGAGGTGCCCCCAATATAGAAACTCATATTGAGTGCGTCTTTGAGATGGAGCGGACCAACACTGATTAAAGCGAGGAAAAGCGATCCAGGCAAAGAAATTCTCGTGAGAACGTGGTCTATGTACTTTGCAGTTTCGTTACCCGGACGGATTCCCGGAATAAATCCACCACTTCTCTTGAGGTTTTCGGCAATGTCGTTAGGGTTGTACTGGATTGCCGTGTAGAAGTAGGTGAAGAATATAATCAGGAGAGCGAAGATCACACTATAGGTAATGTGACCCGGGATGAACGCAGCCGCAAAGGACTGCATCGCAGAAACGTTCGGGAACCAGGAAGCGATCATGGCCGGAATGAACATGATGCAGCTTGCAAAGATCACGGGGATCACGCCAGCGGTATTCACCTTGAAAGGCAGATAGCTGGACTGGCCGCCCACGACCTTGGAACCTACAGTCCTGCGAGGACTTTGGAGTGGAATGCGACGGTTCGCTTGCTCGACGAATACGATAAAGCCGATAATCAGGATCACGACAGCGAGAATAAAGATCTCGATGGCGAGAGGCTGGATATCTTCCTTAAACATTTCAATTTCTGCAAGGGCAGCCCGCGGAAGGCCGCCGACGATACCGGCGAAGATGATAAGAGAAATACCGTTACCCACACCGTGCGAGGTAATCTGCTCGCCCAGGTACATCACGAAGATCGTACCGGCGGTGAAGGTCAGGGTAGCTAGTAAACGGAAACCGATGTTTCCGGCACCAGAGGAGAAGTCATCAGCCAAGACAGACACTCCGGCACCGGTAGCGGTTGTCACCTTAAGGGACGAAAGCCACACAGAAATGCCCCATCCCTGCAAGGCAGCGAGAGCTACCGTAAAGTAACGGGTATATTGGTTCAGCCTGGCGCGCCCTTCCTGACCTTCCTTCTGAAGCATCTGGATAGCGGGAATCACGGAGCCCATCAACTGGATGATAATGCTCGCGCTGATGTACGGCATGATACCCAGGGCAAAGATGGTCGCCTTAGCGAATGCACCGCCCGTAAAGGAGTCATACAGACCGAACAAATTATTCGAGTTACGGAAGAACTCCGCCAGAACGGCAGAATTCACTCCGGGGATAGTGATGTGTGCGCCAAGGCGATAGATAATCAGAACACCAAGCGTAAAAAGAAGCTTTTTACGCAGGTCTTCAATCTTAAACGCATTAGCGAACGCATCAAGGGCTTTCTTGAGAGCTTCCATTAGACGATCTCGACTTTGCCGCCAGCAGCTTCGATCATGGCCTTAGCCTTTTCGCTGATGGCGTTAACCTTTACATTGATTGCCTTGTCGATGGTACCAAAAGCGAGGACCTTGATAGGCAGTTCGATGTTCTTGATGAAACCCTGGTCAAACATTGCCTGGGCGTCGAAGTCCGTCACGCTGCAAGAAGCGAGCTTCTTGAGGTTAACGATCTGCGTGTCCTTGGCGAAGTGAGACTTGAAGCCACGCTTCGGGATGCGACGGTGGATCGGCATCTGGCCGCCTTCGAAGGCGACGCGACCGGCCTGTGCACTCTTACGAGCGCCGGCACCCTTCTGGCCACGGCCAGCGGTGGTGCCCCAACCGGAACCCGGACCGCGACCAATGCGCTTGCGGCTCTTGCCCTTGGCAGCCTTGCCAGGATTGAGAGTATTGAGTTCCATCTTAGATCTCCTCGACCTTCACCATGTCAGCCACGGCATTGATCATGCCCTGGATGCTGGGGGTCAAAACGTGTTCAACAGACTGTCCGATCTTGCGGAGGCCGAGAGCAGCCACGTTAGCGCGGTGCATCGGGAGACGGCGGACAGTACCCTTAATCAAAGTAATACGAACTTTCTTCATCGTGTATTACTCCTTAGGCATTGGCACCGCGGAGAGCGGCGCAGTCCTGTTTGTTCTTCTGAGCCAAGAGACCTTCGAGGCAGGCGCTCACGACAGTGCTCGGGTTGGAAGAACCGTGAATCTTGGTGAGGATGTTGCGCACACCGGCCAGTTCGAGAACGGCACGGGCAGCGGCACCGGCGATAACACCAGTACCCGGGGCAGCCGGCATCAAGAGGATGCGGGTTGCGCCGCTCTTGACTTCGATGTCGTGGGGAATGGTGCCGTCGAGGAGCTGCACTTCAACGATGTTACGCTGGGCGGCTTCGGTACCCTTACGGATAGCTTCGGAAACTTCCTTAGCCTTACCGAGACCAACACCGACCTTGCCGTTCTTGTTGCCAACGACAACGAGAGCGGAGAAGGACATACGGCGACCGCCCTTGACGGTCTTAGCGCAACGGTTGATGTGTACAACCTTGTCTTCAAATTCAGAAACTTGAGCTTCGCGTTCCAAAGTGTACCTCACTAGAATTTGAGTCCGCCTTCACGAGCTCCCTCAGCGAGAGCCTGAACGCGACCGTGATAGATGTAACCGCCGCGGTCAAAGACCACGGATTCAATGCCCTTGGACTTAGCGACTTCAGCAATCTGGATACCGAGCTGCTTGCTCTGTTCCGACTTCGTCATTTCACCGAACTTTGCCTGGAATTCCTTAGCAGTGGTGGTGAGCTGAACGAGAGACTTGTTGTTTTCGTCGTCGATAATCTGGGCTACCATGTGGGACAAGGAACGGCGAACAGCCAAACGAGGGCATTCTGCAGTTCCGACAACAGACTTGCGTACGCGTTCGTGGCGTGCGATTCTGGACTGGATTCTTTTCTTAGCAATTGCAGTCATAGTTTACCCTTATTTACCTGTCTTCTTACCTTGCTTACGACGGACAATTTCGCCTTCGTACTTGATGCCCTTGCCCTTATACGGTTCAGGCTTGCGGTACTTGCGGATTTCTGCCGCAGCTTGGCCGACCTTCTGCTTATCGATGCCCTTGATGGAGATCTTCAGCGGGTCAACAGCCTTGAGTTCAACGCCTTCCGGGGCCTTGAAGATAACCGGGTGAGAGAAGCCGAGAACCAAGTTGAGGTCCTTGCCCTTCTGTTCGACACGGTAACCAACGCCGACGATTTCGAGCGTCTTCTGGAAACCCTTGGTCACGCCTTCGACCATGTTGGCAACGAGAGCGCGAGTGGTGCCGTGGATGGCACGGGTGAACTTCTGATCGTCAGGACGAGAGAAGGAAAGCTGGTTGCCTTCGAGCTTGATTGCAATCAGTTCATGAACGTCAGTCTCGAGCTTGCCGAGAGGACCTTCAACCTTGATGTTCTGACCATTGACGGCGACTTTCACGCCGGCCGGGATATTGATAATAGCTTTACCGATACGGGACATCTTTACCATACCTTTGCGATGACTTCACCACCCACGTTTTCCTTGCGGGCTTCGTGGTCGGTCATCACGCCTTTAGATGTGGAGATGATAGCATAGCCAAGGCCATTGCGAACGCGCGGAAGCTTTGCGGCGTCAACGTAGTGACGGAGACCCGGCGAAGAAATGCGCTGGATGCCCTGGATAGCGGATTCGCCCTTCGTGTAACGGAGGAGGACCTTCAAAACGCCCTGCTTACCGTCTTCGACGACGACGAACTTTTTAATGAAACCTTTTTCCTGCAACACGCGAGCGATTTCACGCTTCAAGTTGCTGGCAGGAATGTCCACCACGGGGAGCTTTGCCGAAGCGGCATTGCGGATACGGGTGAGCATATCGGCGATAGGATCTGTCATTGCCATGAGTATACTCTCCTTACCAAGACGACTTTGTGATACCGGGGATTTCGCCGGCGAGTGCCATTTCGCGGAAGCAAATACGGCAAAGGCCAAAGCGGCGCATAAAGGCGTGCGGCCTACCGCAACGCTTGCAGCGGTTGTACCCACGAACGGTATACTTCGGGGTGCGCTTGCATTTTTCAATCATTCTTGTGCTTGCCATGGTATTACCTTACTTCCTGAAGGGGAGTCCAAGTTCTTCGAGCAGGGCGCGGCCTTCTTCGTCCGTCTTTGCAGAGGTCACGAAGGAGATGTCCATACCGAAGGTACGAGAAATCTTGTCAATGTCGATTTCAACAAAGATCGTCTGTTCCTTGATGCCGAGGGTAAAGTTACCCATGCCATCAAAGCCACGACGTGCGAGACCACGGAAGTCACGGACACGCGGGAGGTCGATGTTGATGAAACGGAAGAGGAAGTCCCACATGTTGTCGCCGTGCAGGGTGACCTTAGCACCGATGCCGATGCCTTCGCGCAGATGGAACTGAGCGATAGCCTTCTTGGCGTTGGTGACGACGGCCTTCTGACCGGTAATAGCGGTCAGGGTGTCAACGGCTTCATCCAGGATCTTGCGGTTAGAGGCGGCAGCGCCGACACCCATGTTGAGCACGATCTTCTGGAGGCGGGGAATTTCCATCACGTTCTTGTAAGCAAACTTCTGCTGCAAGGCCGGAACTACTTTTTCGAGATAAAATTGCTTCATCTGGTTCATGTGTTACCTCTAGATAGCCTTGCCGGACTTGACGCTCACGCGGGAAGCCTTCTTGCCGGCTTCGCGCACGATACGGGTACGGACAGGAGTGTTGCCTTCGAGGAGCATCACGTTGGAAATGTCGATCGGCAGTTCCTTTTCGATGATGCCACCAGTCTGATTGGTCTGAGACGGCTTTTCATGACGCTTGCGGACGTTCACGCCCGAAACGGTCACCTTACCGTCCTTGACACTAATCACGGTGCCGGTCTTGCCCTTGTTGGCACCGGAAATCACCTTGACGTTATCATTCTTCTTGATGTTTGCCATTAGAGAACCTCAGGTGCGAGGGAGATGATCTTCATGTATTTCTTGTCGCGGAGCTCACGAGCCACCGGTCCAAAAATACGGGTTCCACGAGGTTCGCCATCCTTGTTGATGAGAACCACGGCGTTGTCCGAGAAACGGATGAACGTGCCATCCGGACGGGCAATTTCTTTGCGAGTGCGCACGACGACGGCGTCAGCTACGGAACCCTTCTTCACCTTGCTCTGGGGGATTGCGTCTTTGACGGCAACCTTGATGACATCACCGATGCTGGCATAGCGACGGTTGGTGCCACCCAAAACGCGGATGCAGGCGACTTCCTTGGCTCCACTGTTATCGGCCACGACGAGTCTGGTTTCTTCTTGAATCATATTCGCCTTACTCCAAAACGATTATTTCTTCTTAGCTACAACGCGAACGAGGCGCCAGCGCTTCGTCGCGGAGAGCGGACGAGTTTCCATGATTTCAACCAAGTCACCTTCACCGGCTTCGTTGTTTTCATCGTGAGCCTTGAGCTTCTTGGTGGTGGTCATGATCTTGTTGTACACCGGGTGACGCTTACGGTTTTCAACTACGACGGTGATGGTTTTGTCCATCTTGTCAGAGCTGACGACACCCTGTCTTACCTTACGAAGGTTTCTATCCATTTCCTGCTCCTGCCCGGCTTATGCCTTGGCCTTTTCGGTGAGGATGGTCTTGACCCTAGCGATATCCTTGCGGGTATTGCGGATCGAAGAGGGTTTTTCCAAGTTACCGAGCTTAGCAGCCATACGGTAATTGAACAAATCGAGATTCAACTGAGCCAGTTTTTCCTTGAGCTGGTCAACGCCCAGTTCCTTTAATTCACGTGCCTTCATTAGATCTCCGATTCTTCGATGATTTTGCACTTGAGGGGGAGCTTCTGTGCTGCGACATGGAGAGCTTCCATGGCCAGTTCACGTTCAACACCACCCATTTCGAAAATGATGCGACCCGGGAGGATAACGGCTGCCCAGAATTCGACGGCGCCCTTACCCTTACCCATACGAGCTTCTGCCGGGTGACGGGTAATCGGCTTATCGGGGAACACGCGGATCCAGACGCGGCCACCGCGCTTGATCTTACGGGTCATGGCGATACGAGCGGCTTCAATCTGACGAGCAGTCAGCCAGCACTTTTCAAGAGCCTGAATGCCGAATTCGCCGAAGGCGATGGAGTTGCCGCGGGAGGCAATGCCCTTCATGCGGCCTTTCATCTGCTTACGATGTAATGTTCTTTTAGGACTCAGCATAATTACTTCTCTCTCTTGTTATCGTTCATGACGTCCTTGCCAATCTTTTCGCCGTGCATGATCCACACCTTGATACCGATGGAACCATAAACGGTCTTAGCAATGGCAGTCGCGTAATCGATGTCGGCGCGGAGAGTGTGCAGAGGCACGCGGCCTTCAGCATACTTTTCGACGCGGGCAATTTCGGCACCACCGAGGCGGCCACCGCACTGCACCTTGATACCTTCAACGCCCATGCGCATAGCGGACTGGATAGCGCGCTTCATGGCACGACGGAAGGAAATACGCTTTTCGAGCTGACGAGCGATGTTTTCGGCAACCAGCTTGGCATCCGTTTCCGGGCGCTTGATTTCCTGGACGTTAATATAGATTTCTTTACCGGTGAGGAACTGGAGTTCGCCCTTGAGCTTTTCCAATTCTTCGCCCTTACGGCCAATCACGATACCCGGACGGGCGGTAAAGAGGTTCACGTTCACCTTCTTGACGGTGCGTTCGATGCCGACCTTGGAAAGGGAGGCATGTTCAAAACGCTTCATCAAGTAGCGACGGAGCACGATGTCTTCATAAAGAAGATCGGCAAACTTGTCTTCGGCATACCACTTGGATTCCCAGCCGCGGATAACGCCAAGACGAAGACCATTCGGATGAGTTTTCTGACCCATTTTAATTACTCCTTGTTGGCCACAACGACTGTGATGTGAGAGAGCGGCTTTTCGATACGGAAAGCACGGCCCTGGGAACGCGGGTGGATACGCTTCATGATGGTACCACCGTCGGCAGTGATGGTCTTGACGACCAGTTCTTCGGCGGCAACGGCACCAGCGGCCTTCTGCTTGAAGTTAGCAACAGCGGACTTCAGAGCATTTTCGACCAGCGGAGCACCCTTGGTCTGCGTGTGGAGAATAGAAAGCATTGCGAATGCTTCTGCAACGGACTTGCCGCGAACCAGGTCGACAACGCGACGGAGCTTGCGAACGCCGTAACGGACGTTTTTCACTTTAGCAACAGCTTGCATTATTTCTTTCCTCCAGCAGCGGTTTCAGTCTTACGGTGACCGCGGAAAGTGCGGGTCATGGAGAATTCACCCAGCTTGTGGCCGACCATGTTTTCGGTCACGTAAACGGGGATGAACTGCTTGCCGTTATAGACGGAGAACGTAAGTCCGACCATATCAGGAATGATGGTGGAACGACGGGACCAGGTCTTGATAGCCTGTTTCTTGTCGGAACCGGCCATCGCCTGGGCTTTGCTCAAAACGTGGGAATCCACGAAAGCACCTTTCTTAAGGGATCTGGACATGAATTAGGCCCTCTTCTGACGACGACGTACGATAAACCTATCGGTACGCTTATTGTTACGAGTTTTGGCACCCTTAGAGTTCTTACCCCAAGGAGAGCACGGATGACGACCACCAGAGGTACGACCTTCACCACCACCAAGGGGGTGATCGACCGGGTTCATAACGACACCACGGACGGACGGGCGAATGCCGAGCCAGCGAGAGCGGCCTGCAGAACCCGAGGATTCATTCATGTGATCGATATTGGAAACCTGACCCACGACGGCGAGGCAATCTTCCGGAATGTAGCGAACTTCGCCACTCGGGAGCTTGACCTGGCAGAGCTTGCCGTCTTTAGCGACGAGTTCTGCACCTGCACCTGCGGAACGAGCGATCTGAGCGCCCTTGCCCGGTTTCATTTCGATGTTGTGGATAATGGTGTTCAGCGGAATATCGCGGAGCGGAAGAGCGTTACCAACGCGGAATTCGGCACCTTCGCCAGAATTCAGCACGTCACCAACCTTGATTTCGGCCGGAGCGACGATGTAGCAGCGCTTGCCGTTCTGGTACTTGACCAGAGCGATACGAGCAGAACGGTTCGGATCGTATTCGATCGTTTCAACGGTGCAGGGGATGCCTGCAAACTTGCGCTTGAAGTCGATGATACGATACAGTTTCTTGTGACCACCACCGCGACGGCGGGAGGTGATTTCACCGGCGTTGTTACGGCCGGAGCTACGCTTGATGCCTTCGGTGAGCGGCTTGTACGGCTTGTCCGCAGTGATTTCCTTGCGGTCACCAATCTGCTTGTAGCGCAGCGTCGGGGTAAGCGGGCGATAAGACTTCAGACCCATGATTATACTCCTTCGAACTCGGCAATCTTTTGCCCGGCCTTAAGCGTGATGTAGGCCTTCTTCCAGTTGGACTTCTTGCCGGCGACCATGCCCATACGAACGCGCTTCATCTTGCCGCGGTTGATAAGGGTATTGACGGAATCGACCTTGACACCAAAACGCTTTTCGATAGCGTCCTTAATCTCGGCCTTCGTTGCGGTCTTGGCAACCTTGAATACATACTTGTGCACGTCATTACGGACAGCAGCCATCAAACGGGCGGTAGCTTCGGTAATGTGCGGTGCAACGAGAATTTCGTGAAGTTCACTCATTAGCGGCCTCCTTCCAGTTCGGCGAGAGCTGCCTGGGAGATGACGACGTTGTTGGCGCGAACGATGTCGTAAGTGTTGACATCAGCAACGCGTGCGCAACGGCACCAAGGAATGTTGTTAGAAGACAGGTAAAGGTTCTTGTCAGCTTCGCTCACCAGGAAGAGAGCGTTGCGCTGTTCGAGACCGGCCTTGTTGAGGACGGCGAGGAGATCCTTGGTCTTCGGGGCGTTGAAAGCGAGAGCTTCGAACACCTGCACCTTGCCTTCGGCAGCCTTAGCAGCGAGAGCAGAGCGGAAGGCGATCTTCTTGACCTTCTTGTTCACCTTTTCAAAGTAGTCATGGGACTTCGGACCGTGAGCCTTAGCACCGCGAACCCACACAGCGGAGGTGTTCTGACCGGAACGTGCACGACCCGTGCCCTTCTGCTTCCAAGGCTTCTGACCACCACCGCTAACGGAGGACTTGTTCTTAGCCTGGGCAGTGCCCTGACGGTTGTTGTTCAAGATAGCCTTGATATGCAAGTACATGCAGACCTTGTTGACTTCCTGATCGAACATGGCCGGGAGCTGAATATCATTCTTAAAATCGCCAGTAGCGGCGAAAAGCTTTGCTGTAGCCATTAGTCTTTCCTCACCACGATGATGCTGTTCTTTGCACCGGGAACTGCGCCGCGGACAAAGATCAGGTTGCGGTCGCCGTCAACCTTGACGACCTGGAGGTGCTTCACGGTCACTTTCTTGTTACCGAACTGACCGGCCATACGCTTGCCCGGGAAAACGCGACCCGGATAAGAGTGAGCGGACGTACCACCCGGTTCGCGCATGTTGTGCGTACCGTGAGAACGAGGACCGCTGTGGAAGTTATGGCGCTTGATGGTACCGGAGAAGCCGTGACCCTTGGAGAGGCCAGAGACATTCACCATCTTCACATCGGCGAAGTCAGCTGCACCGAATTCCTTGCCAACCGGCCAGGCTTCGAGATCAGCGACATCGAATTCAGCGAGGTGTTCACGAACAGCAACGTCAGCCTTCTTGAAGTGGCCGATTTCTGCCTTGTTGGCACGCTGTTCTTTCTTGAGACCAAAGCCGATTTGGACAGCAGTGTAACCGTCCTTCTCTTCTGTCTTATGGCAAACGACCACGCACGGACCGGCTTCGAGAACCGTTACAGGAACGCGTTCGCCCTGTTCCGTGAACACTTGGGTCATTCCCAATTTCTTTGCGAGAATACCGTTCATTGTTATTAAACCTTAATTTCGACTTCAACGCCTGCCGGCAAGTCAAGTTTCATGAGGGAATCAACAGTCTGCGGCGTAGCATCAAGGATGTCGATAAGACGCTTGTGCGTACGGGATTCGAACTGTTCACGGGAAGTCTTGTCGATATGCGGAGAGCGAATCACCGTATACTTCTGGATCTTCGTCGGAAGAGGGATGGGGCCGGCAATGCGTGCCCCAGTGTTCTTAGCTGTATTCACGATGTCTTGAGCGGAGCGGTCGATCATACGATGATCGAAGCTCTTCAAGCGAATACGAATGCGTTCACCAGCCATGATAATTCCTTACTTGATGATTTCGGTTACGGAGCCAGCGCCAACGGTACGGCCACCTTCGCGGATTGCGAAGCGGAGCTGCTTTTCCATTGCCACCGGGGCGATCAGGTTCACGTGAATGGTCACGGTGTCACCCGGAGTCACCATTTCAACACCTTCCGGCAGCTGGATCGTGCCAGTCACGTCGGTGGTGCGGAAGTAGAACTGAGGACGGTAGCCGTTCATGAACGGAGTGTGGCGGCCACCTTCGTCCTTCGTCAGGACGTAGATTTCTGCCTTGAATTCGGCGTGCGGAGTCACGGACTTCGGAGCAGCGAGCACCTGGCCGCGGCTGATGTCCTTCTTTTCTGCGCCGCGGAGGAGCAAACCGACGTTGTCGCCAGCCTGGGCGTCGTCGAGGAGCTTGCGGAACATTTCAACGCCGGTAACCACGTATTCGGCGGTTTCGCCGAGACCAACGCGTTCGACCTTGTCGTTCAGGTGAACAACGCCGCGTTCGATACGACCGGTAGCGACAGTGCCACGACCAGTGATGGTGAACACGTCTTCGATCGGCATCAGGAACGGCTTTTCGGTTTCACGGGCCGGAAGCGGGATGTAGGTGTCGCAGGCGTCCATGAGTTCCATGATCTTGTCCTGGTAGGCAGGGTCGCCTTCGAGGGCCTTGAGGGCGGAACCGCGGATGATCGGGGTGTTGTCGCCGTCAAATTCGTACTTGGACAGAAGGTCACGAACTTCCATTTCCACGAGGTCGAGGAGTTCTTCGTCGTCCACCATGTCGACCTTGTTCATGAACACGACGATCTTCGGCACGCCCACCTGGTGAGCGAGGAGGATGTGTTCACGGGTCTGCGGCATCGGGCCGTCGGTAGCTGCAACAACGAGGATGGCGCCGTCCATCTGGGCAGCACCGGTCACCATGTTCTTGACGTAGTCGGCGTGCCCCGGGCAGTCGACGTGAGCGTAGTGACGGTTTGCAGTGGTGTATTCCACGTGGGAGGTGTTGATCGTGATACCGCGGGCCTTTTCTTCGGGAGCGTTGTCGATTTCGTCGAAACGCTTGGCAGCGGCGAGACCGCGTGCAGCGAGAGTCGTGCAGATTGCGGCGGTCAGAGTGGTTTTGCCGTGGTCAACGTGGCCGATGGTGCCGATGTTGCAGTGCGGCTTGCTTCTGTCAAAATGTTCTTTTGCCATTTTTTCCTCTTCTTCAGCAGAAGGTTTATCGCTTCGAATCCTAGGAACGGCGCGGGTTAAACGCATATTCCTGTTATTTCGCAAAGCATAGGAAGCGGTACTTTGCGAATTTTGCCGAACAAATTTAGCAATTTCAAGGAATTTTTCAAGGATTTTTTTTTGCTTTTTAGCCCAAAAACGCGGATTTCAGCCATTTCGGTGACAAATTCCGCCATCTGGATATTGACACACCGCCATCCGCTTGTTTTACAAAAAATGGCGAATTTTGCAAAATTTAAGGGGTTCAATATTTTAATCCGGCACTAATTCCAACTTATCAACAGTTTAAAAACACTCCCGGCAAACCCCGTACGGCAAATTCAACTTATCAACAACTTTTTTGTAAAAAGATTTTTACTTTATGAAATTTTACATTTCGAGGGGCCTTGTAAAATAATCCACACTTTTAGGAACACGCAAGGAACACTAATTCTTTGAACTATATAATTTTACATTGAAAGCTCAAATAATTAGCTATCTTGTCCCCCTGAGTGTTTCGGGCGCACGAGGATCCTATGAAGAAGACTTTATTCACATTTTTGCTGTCTGCAGCTGCAGTCGCCTTTATTTGTAATTGTGGCGACGACGGCGTCATTGACGCCAACAGTAATAACACTACCCCCATTGTAACCCAAATTTCCTACCTGTATAAGGATGGTTCCACAAGTTACATTATTGACCCCAACGGCGTTGTCACCAACGTTGACGGTGATATTGTAGGTCTCGCCGACATTCAAAACGGCGTTATCTACGCTTCGGACAATTCCATTATTGCCGACGGCATCGATTTCTCACAGCTCGATCTTTTGACACCGCCCGTCATTTCTTCTTTGGCATGGGTCCTTTCTGCAGACCAGATTTATGTCATTTATCCTGACGGCAGCGTCACTGATGCAAACGGCATTGCCCTTGGCGTCATGATTTACTACCCGGACGAAACTGGATCTCCGACCACTGTCGGAAATATTGTCGGCATGGACGGCAACGCTATCGTTGAAAACGTAGACGTCGCCACATTGAAAGTCTACCAGCCCAATATCAATCCTAACCCGAACCCGGTTCCCGTCTACAGCTCCTCTTCCGAAAGCCCCAATCCGGGCCCGGGACCTGTGCTGTCTTCTAGCTCCAACCCGAATCCCGTCTATTCGAGTTCTTCGATGAAGCCGCAGAGTTCGTCTTCGGCAAAGTCCTCTAGCTCTAATGCAAAGTCTTCCAGCTCCGAAGTAAAATCTTCTAGTTCTTCTGCCCCCAAGAGCAGCAGTTCTTCGCAAGGCGGAAACGGCAGCTGCCCGACGATCAAGACCAAGAGCGGCGGCAGAAGCGGTTCTGGCTTCGCAACCCGTTACTGGGACTGCTGTAAGCCTCACTGCTCTTGGCAGCAACACGCTGGCGGAAACCTTTCCAAACAGTGCACGAACAAGGGTAGAACCAACGATACCAACTGGGGCAACGGCAGCGTTTGCGACGGCGGTGGTTCTGCAATGACATGCATTAGCCAGATTCCGTTTACAATCGATGGCTGCTCTGATATGGCATTCGCCTTTGCAGCCGTGCCCGCCTCTGACGGTGGCTCTTGCGGCAAATGCTACCAGCTCACTTTTGATGGTACCGGAGCATCACAAACAAAAACGAAAACCACCGCAAACCACAAAGCGCTCAAAGGCAAGAAGCTTATTGTCATGACGACAAACGTCGGTACCGATGTGCAACAAGGGCAGTTCGACATTATGATCCCGGGCGGCGGCGTGGGTATCTTCAACGGCTGCTCCAGCATGGGCTGGGGTAACCAGGGCGCCCAATACGGCGGTCTTCTCGCTGACTGCGAAAGCGAAATCAAGGACCTCCCGAGCAAGGTCGTTACCTGCCTGAAGGACAAGTGCAACAGCGTATTCAGCAACGACAGCGAAGCCAAGAAGGGCTGCCTGTTCCTCGCTGAATGGTTGCATGCAGCAAATAACCCAGCTCACAAGTATACCGAAGTGGAATGCCCCGACGTGCTGAAGCAGAAGTATTAATCTGATTCAAAATTTCAAGAATCTTAATCCCGGCTTTCAGCCGGGATTTTTCGTTTCAGAAAAAATGTGACGAATATCCCGCAAGCGTTTGCCTTCCAAAAATTTACGTGCTTTTCACACCCGTTTAGATTATCTTATAGCGTGGATGGAATTGGAGGACTTTCAAAAGGAAGTCTCGTTTTATTGTTATGAGGAGATTTATGAAAAACCGATTCCTTAAATCCGTGCTAGTTTTAAGCACCGTATTGGCCATGGTCAACTGCTCCGATTCAGGAGAAAGTACAATCAACAACGGAAATGGCACCGCCCAAGTCGACCCGAATGAAGGTGCATGGCTCATGAACATCGGCCAGAATATCTTGATTTATCCGACTGGTTCCGTAGCCGATGCGAACGGCAACATTATCGGATCCGTCATTTTCATCGAAGGGACACTTTTAGGAACAATCTATGCCGCAGACGGCACAGTTCTTATTGAAAACGTAGACGTTTCCCTCTACCCCATCACCACTCTTGAACAGCTGAATGCAGGCATTCCGACTTCTTCGGAAACTGTGCTCCCGCCCGCTCCGGAATCTTCGGCAGAAACCTTGCCGGAAATCTCTTCCAACAGCAATATTCCTGTTCCCACCTCCAGCGAAGTACAAGGCGAAAGCTCTTCTTCGCAAACAATCAACAACGATAAATCTTCTAGTAGCAAGGCAAAGTCCTCCAGCTCCGCCAAATCGAGTAGCTCTGCCAAGTCCTCTTCCAGCGCAAAAAGCAGCTCCTCCAGCCAGCCGACCGGCGGATGCCCAAATATCAAGGTGGTAAATGGCGGTCCCACCGGAAGCGGTTGGGCAACCCGTTACTGGGACTGCTGTAAGCCCAGTTGCTCTTGGTCAGAAAACGCCCATGGAAACCCGGCAAAGCAATGTACGAACAAGGGCAAGGATTCTAGCACCGATTGGGGCGCTCAAAGCATTTGCAGCGGCGGCCAGATGATGACTTGCACCAGCCAGATTCCCTTCACTATCGACGGCTGCACCGATATTGGCTTCGCATTTGCAGCCGTACCAGCCGCGAACGGAGGTCAGTGCGGCAAGTGCTTCCAGCTTACCTTCACTGGCGAAGGTCATTATAATTCTACAAACGCTAATACCAGAGCCATCAAAGGCAAGAAGCTAATTGTAATGGTGACTAACATTGGTGGCGATGTGAACCAGGGCCAGTTTGACGTGATGATTCCGGGCGGTGGCGTAGGCGCCTTCGACGGATGTTCCAATGCCATGGGATGGGGAAACCAAGGCGAACGCTATGGCGGCCTTCTTTCCGACTGTGAAAAATCTACCAACTACGACGCCGGCAAGATGCTATCCTGCCTGAAAGACAAGTGCAACAGCTCTTTTGGTAGCGATACCGAAGCCAAGCAGGGGTGCATGTTCCTCGCTGAATTCATGCATGCTGCAGGCAACCCCGAACACAATTACGTGGAAGTGGAATGCCCCGACGTGCTGAAACAGAGATACTAATCTGATTCAAATTTTCAAAATATCAAATCCCGGCAGCGCCCGGGATTTTTTGTTTCAAAAAAAAGAATGTGACAAGCATCTCGCAAGTATTTGTCTTCCAAAAATTTACGTGCATTTTTTCGCCAATTAAACTATCTTTAAGCGCGGATGGAATTGGAAGGACTTTCGGAACGAAAGTCTAATCGTATTTGTTTGAGGATGCATATGAAAAACCGATTCCTAAAATCCGTGCTAGTTTTGAGCACTGTTCTAGCACTTGTCAACTGCTCCGAAGAAACCGCGGATGCAATCAATAACCTGGACCCCCAAGCTAACCAGCCCACAGAAGACAATCCCAACACGCTTCCGGCAGATGAACCTTGTTGGCTTTTGAATGCCGGCAGTGATTTTCTCATTTATTCTGCAGGCATTGTCACCGACGTTAACGGCAACGTAGTGGGCACCATCACCTTTATCGACGGAACTCTTACTGGTTCTATCGTCGCTATCGACGGCTCTGTGATCGTAGAAAACGTCGATGCCAGCGCACTCCCCCTCGTAACTCGCGCTACGGTGAACGCAACGACAACGCCGACGACTCCCGCTTCGTCTGCCGGCACCTCTACAACTCCCACGCTGTCTAGCGCAACGGATCCCACGCCGACGCTTTCTTCTGGCAGCAACCCCACTATTCCTGTGGCAAGCAGCTCTTCCGAAAAGACCGCTGTAACTTCTTCTGCCACAAACCCGCAAGTCCAAAGTTCTTCTTCGAATCAGCAGCAGCCGAAGTCCTCTTCTGCTACATCTAGCAATCAGTGCGACGGAAAATGCCTTGACAGCGCTTCGGGCAAGTGCGTCGATCCGCACACCACTCTCAAGGGTTCTCACGACGAACAATACGCCTATGACGAATCTTGCAAGATTAACTGCTATTACGATCCGACCAATCAAAATTGCAAAAACCTCGGCGGCGGCAGCGCAGCTCCGGCAAGCAGCACTTCTCAGCCGAAATCTAGCTCCAGCGTAAAATCTTCGAGTAGCCAGCAACAACAGCAACCGAAATCTTCGAGCTCTGCCAAGTCCTCTAGCAGCCAGCAGCAGATAAAGTCTTCGAGTTCGCAGGCCACAAATCCCAACGCCTCTGCAGAAGAAGCCAAGTACCTCAATGCAGGTGCAGGTGGACAACAGGGCTTTGCAACCCGTTACTGGGACTGCTGTATGCCCCACTGCGCATGGCCCGAACACGGCGGCAAGGCCAAGACCTGCGACGCCAAGGGTAAGACTCCTATCGGTAACAACAACGGCAGCATCTGCTCTAACGGCCAGGGCACCACTTGCACGAGCCAGACCCCCATTATCGTGAGCGAAAAACTCGCCTACGCTTTCGCAGCAACGCCGGGTAACGACAATACTTGCGGCAAGTGCTTCGCCCTCACCTTTACCGGTCAAGGCAAGTACGAAACAAAGGCTAACCACCAGGCACTCAAGGGCAAGACCCTCGTGGTGATGGCCTCGAACATCGGCTACGATGTGCAGGGCGGCCAGTTTGACGTGATGATTCCGGGCGGCGGCGTGGGAGCATTCAACGGTTGCGCCAACATGGGTTGGGGCGATCAAGGCGCTCAATACGGTGGTCTCCTCTCCAAGTGCGAAGACGAAGTCGGCTATGACGGCGACCTTCTGACCAAGCGCAAACAATGCCTTACCGAAAAGTGCAACAAGTCCTTCGCCAACGACGCCGAGGCCAAGGAAGGCTGCCTCTTCCTTGCCACCTGGATGGAAGCCGCAGGTAACCCGCTGCACACCTACAAGGAAGTGGATTGCCCGCAGGCCCTTATACAGAAATTTTAATTCTGTAGCATTCTAGAACATGAAATATTTTGCCCCGATTCGTCGGGGCTTTTTTATATTATAGACATAAAGGAGTGTTTTCGGATGTTTGGAAAATTATCGATAGCAGCCTCTTTGGCTATGGCCGTTTCTAGCGCCCTAGCCACCACAAATGTCGCCTGCGTAGGCAACAGCATTACCGAAGGCTACGGAATCTGGGCCGACAAGAAATACCCCGATCACCTGCAAGAAATGCTCGGGAACGATTACGCCGTCACAAACTTTGGCGTGTCTTCGATGACATTTGCAGGTGAGAAAATCAAGGGCGGCGACAATAATTCAAGCTACTGGAAAACCGATAAGTTCAAGGCGGCTCTTGCCTCTTCGCCAAACATCGTAATCATTGAACTCGGCACCAACGACAGCAAGTACTTTATGGAAAGCGAGGGCGCCAATTACAATTACCTTTACGGGCAATGCGAAAAGTCCCAGTTGTACGCCGATTACGAGGCGCTAATCGACACGTTTGCGCACCTGCCCACCAATCCCGAAATTTACGCGACGCTGCAGCCCTACAGCAACAACGTGGGCTGGGCCATCATGGATACGGCTATCGTAAGCCAAATCAACCCGATTATCAAGGAAACCGCCGTCAAGAAGGGCGTCAACATCATCGATCTACATACGCTGTTCCAGACCCCCGCATGGTTCTTGGACGATAGCGTCCACCCGAATGCGACAGGCGCTCAAGAACTTGCGAAAATCGTGAACAAGTACATGACGCTTGCAAAACCCACACTCAAGCAAGAGCAGGCCACCTTGCAAGTGAGCGGCACGAATTACGGAATCCGCTGGTACAAAGACGGCAAGTTGATTGAAGGCGCCGACAAGACAACCCTTACGCTGACCGAAAAGGGCAAGTACAAGGCTCTTGTAAAAGTCGAAAACGACAACGATTCCTGGCTTTTGAGCAATGAAATCGAAGTGAACGATTTGAGCGGCACAACAGGAATCGCTCCGGACCGCAACAAAAAAGCGCAGCCGAAGCTACGCAAATTACGTCATAAAGTCGATGTGAAGGGAAGATGGGTCAAGTAACCCCGGCACCCTTACTTTATGTTATCGTTCAAGAACTTGAATATCTTTTGATAAGCGTTGTCACGAGCAGGTTTATGTGAAAGAATAAGGTCGTGAAGGCCACCTTCAATTTCTTCAAGTTGCACACTCGGACCCAAATTGGCCCCATATTCACGGATGTGTTCAACATTCAGCACACCGTCGCAATGGGTGTATTCTTCGTTCCAGTCGTCGTCGCGGAAACTGCAACCGCTACGCATCACCAACACGGGAGGCGCGAGATGTAACCCCTGTTGGACACGGACATGCCCCTGGTGAATCGCATGGAGCCAGCCCAAATCAATCGGCAGGCTACCTGGGATTTTAAGACTATGGTCGTAATCCCATTCTCCGCCCTCGGACTTGTGCAAGCTTTTGTCGTAGTTCAAATTTTCGCTCCGCGGAATCCCGATATTCGGGAATACGCTTCCCAATGCAGAAAGCATCGGGGCGACGATATGACGCATAGGCCACACATAATTCATTTCGAGAAACGGACTATTCAAGACGATAGCAGCAATATCTGCACCGTTATTCCGGTCAGATGCATACAGGCATGCGATAAGCCCGCCGGTGCTATGCCCCATTAAAATGAACGGTATGGAATCCCCCTCTAGGCCGCGAATTTTGGCGATAGCGGAATCAATTTCGGCGTAATACTCCGAAATATCGCGAAGTTCGCCAATCATTTCGCCTTCGCGTAGAGACCTACCGTACTTGTGCAAGTCTATTGCATAAAAGGAATAGCCTGCGGAATCAACCTTTTGGGCAAGTTCCTTTTGAAAGAAATAATCGTTAAACCCGTGTATGTAAAGAACTGTCGCTTTAGGAACACGTAATGATACAGAATCTTTTGCATAGAAAGCCGATTGCCCCAAATAATGAACAAGTGTTGCATGATATTGCGCATTTTCACCGGCATCATAACGATGCATAATGAACGGTTTCCCAAGGAGGGTGTCCTCCCGAAACAGGGATTCTCCCCTGCCACAACGTTCCGCAATATGGCTTGACGATGTAAAAAACTGCGCGAAGAGAATAGAAATAGAAACTAGAACAATAAAGCAGCACTTCATATAATGAGGCAATATAATTTTTTGTACCGACAGTCAATCATAAATTTTTCATACATAGCCATTTTTTTATACGAAGTCGCAAACTTTAGTTGGCGTGATTTTCGTGGTTCTGTTTTTACAATTATAATATGTTCGATGAAGACGTCCACAAAAATGCTCTAAAAGCGTTTATCGCGTTTTTGAGGACGAAGACTACCCAGAAGAACATTGCCTTTTTTAGCGATATTTCCAGAGAATACGTAAGGCATCTCGGAAAAGGCGAAAAGATTCCCACCATCAAGGTATTCTTCAACATTATCGAAGCCGCGGGTTTGGATCTGAAAGAAGGTCTCGGAATCTATATCGACTATCTCCAGGAACAAAAATTATCCCTCGCCGCCGACAGGAGCAAGGGATTGGAATACGTCAAGAGATTAAAGTCAAAGACGTCCAAAAAGAACGACTAGAAAAAGTCTACGTTGAACCAACCTTTCTTGCCATCGGAAGATAAGGCGATTCCGCAAGCGACCTTGGTGTAACTCTTGTTACGCATATTCTTGTAGTGGCCAATCTTGCCATAATCGGCGTCGCTATTCAAGTCCGCCTCGCCGCTTTCAACGAGTTTCTTTTCGTTCCACATCATTTCTAAATAGTAGTCCGCTACGGCCGAGGCATTCTTCTGGAAACTTCCATTGAAATTCGGCCCGCTGTTCTGCGCCCATTCGCCACAGTCGCCAAAGTGACCATGAGCCTTGCCCGACTTAAGATCGTCGGCAGATTGTTTATCGGCACAAGTCTGCTTTTCCTCGGAGGCGAGCGTGAGCGGTTCCAAGTCTTCTGTCGCGCGGTATGCGTTGATTTTCGCGAGGCAGTCTTCGCGCCAGCCCTCGTTGATAAAGGCATTATCCGATGTTCCTTTGTCCGAAACGGGGATGTTGATTTCGTTGCCGGTGTCGATATTGGCATCCGCGCCCGAAGACGAATCGCCGGAACAGGCGGAAAGGCCGAATGCCATGGCAAACGCGCAAGACGCTGCAATTGAATAGAATTTCTTAGTCATCATCAAACTCCTTCGGGGTGCGACACCCCTATAATCTTAAAGTATAATTTTTTTTGAAAAAACGTTTTCTAAATTTACCCTCGTGATTCAAATTCAGAACATTTCGAAGTCTTTTGGTGAGCAGGTGCTGCTTGACGGCGCCTCTATGCTTGTAGGCGACCACGAACGCGTGGGCCTTGTGGGCCGCAACGGTTGCGGCAAATCTACCCTTTTCAAGATGATTCTCGGCCAGGAATGCATCGATGGCGGAAGCATCGACATTCCCAAGAAATACACGCTGGGTTACCTGCAACAGCACCTGAACTTTACGCACGCCACGGTTCACGAAGAAGCCTGCAGCGTACTCAAGCCCAATGAAGACGGCTGGATTGAGGAGCATAAAGTCGAAGCGATTCTGTTCGGTCTGGGTTTCGATGAAGAATCCATGCACAAGAGCCCCGCACTCCTTTCGGGCGGTTTCCAGATTCGCCTGAACTTGGCGAAGGTCTTGGCCTCTGAACCCGACATGCTGTTGCTCGACGAACCGACCAACTATCTGGACATTGTGTCGATGCGCTGGCTCAGCCGCTTTTTGCGCAGCTGGAAAGGCGAAGTCCTTTTAATTACCCACGACCACCATTTTATGGACGAGGTCTGCACTCACACGGTGGGCATTCACCGCCACAAGATGCGTAAGGTCAAGGGCACCGTAGAAAAACTCCGCGAAACGATTGCCGAAGAAGAAGAAGTCGCCCAGCGCACACAGGAAAACGAGGCGAAAAAGAAGGCCCAGCTGGAACAGGTCATCGAACGTTTCCGCTACAAAGCCGCAAAGGCCGCCATGGTGCAATCCAAGATTAAGGCGGCGGCAAAGCTTGCCACTGGCGAACGCCTCACCCACGAAAGGAACCTCGACTTTAGCTTTACCGAAGCAGGGTTCCCCGGCAAGCGCATGCTCCAAATCAAGGAACTGCACTTTGCCTATGGCGAAGGCCCGGAACTGATTACCGACCTCACCATGGAAGTTTTCAAGGGCGACCGCATCGCAATCATTGGCCCGAATGGTCGCGGTAAAACAACGCTTTTGAACTTGATTGCCAAAGAACTGCAACCGACCGCCGGCGAAATCAGCCACAATCCGAATTTGCAGATTAACTACTTCGGCCAGACGAATATCAACCGCCTGAACCTCGACAACACTGTTGAAGAAGAAATCGCCTCGGCCATCGAAGAAGTGGCACAGAAGAGCCGCGCCCGCGGACTTGCCGGCCTCATGATGTTCAGCGGCGATGCAGCATTAAAGAAGGTGAAGGTGCTCAGCGGTGGCGAACGTAGCCGCGTGCTCCTCGGAAAGATTCTTGCAAGCCCCTGCAACATGTTGCTGCTTGACGAACCGACAAACCACTTGGACATGGAATCCATCGAAAGCCTGATTGACGCCCTCGAAGATTACGAAGGCACGGCGATGGTGGTGACCCATGACGAAGAATTGCTGCACGCATTCGCTACAAGGCTCGTGGTATTCGACGGTGGCAAGTGCCGCGTGTTCGAAGGCACCTACGCCGACTTCCTCGAAAAGGTGGGCTGGGCTAGCGAAAAGAAACCGGGCGGTTCCGAATCAGCGAACATCAAGGTTTCCAACATCGACGTGAAAACGGATGCACCCACCAGTGCTCCCCGCGCCAAAGAAGACCGCAAGGCTCGCGCCGATTACATCGCCGAACGTAGCAAGATTATCAAGCCGCTCGAAAAGAAACTCGCAAAGCTCGAAGAAGACATCGCAAAGGCCGAAGCCTTGGGCGGTGAACTCGAAGCCAAACTCGTGACCGCCTCTGAAAGCGGCGACGGCAATGCCATTACCGCCATCGCAAAGGACATGGACGACAACAAGAAGAAAATCGACCAGCTCTACGAGGAATGGGAAAAGGTATCCGCCGAGCTCGAAGCCGCCCGCGATAAATATCCTATATAAAAAAGCTGATGCTGACCTTCGTCAGCATGACATCTGGATTACAAGTTCTCGATTCCGGCAACGTCGTCGGGGACGTCTTCGCGCATGACCATGAGCACGGCGTTCTGCGAGATAATTATATAGCGCTCGCCGTCTACTTCGATTTCATGACCGTTTGCATGCAGGTAAAGGGCCTCGTCGCCTTCTTTGACTTGCAGCGGCAAGTACTTGACTTCGTCCGGAGATTCACCGCGGAATACGGCATCGCTATCCTGCGTCACAGGGAGCGGGTAACCAGGCCCCACTTTGACAACCAAACCCGTATGCACGGAATCATGTTCGCGAACACTCGGAGGCAAATAAAGGCCGCTTCCGGTCTTGTTCGATGCTTCTAGGGGCTTAATCAGGATTCGGTCACCAATGACCACGACATTCTTTAGCGGATTCAGCATAGCTAAAAGATAGAATTTGCACGCTTTGCTATAATGTAATCCGTGATATTCGTTATCCTGTGGACAATCATTTTCGCCTTCTTGGCTATTTACCTTGGGAAAAGTCCCAGGGTACGTAGCTGGCTTAAATTGATTTTCAAGGCTCCCAGGGTCTGGCGTACCATTGTCGCGAGCGTAGCACTTGTTACAGCTATTGTTGTCACGTATCTCATGGTTCCAGAATCAAGCAAACCCAGTACTAACGAAAGAATGCTTTTCGAAGACTACGCCGCTACGGCGGTCATGAAGCTGGATTCCTTGCAGGCGCTCAAGGTCGATATCGATTGCAACTTGCAACACCCAGAACCGGAACTGGCTTACGTATTGCCACTGATTCTCGGTGCCTACAATGAGATTGTGGAAAAGCCCACACTCCCTATTGTGACGCGACTCGACGATACCTTGCACTTGGCGCTGAAAGGCTACAAGCAATTCAAGAACAGGGGCATTCGCTTGAACAGGCTTTTGCAGAAAAAGTTGGGCAAGCGTTACAAGACCAAAATCGAAAGCGAAGGTTCGACACACACACTTATCGTGACATACAACGATGAACCTTGGGATATCGAACAGCTCACGGCACTCCCCGTTATGGAGGCCGCCCAAAGAAACCAGTTGGACCCGGCCCTTTTGATGTCGCTCATACGACATGTGTCAAACTTTAATTTTGACTACCGCGGCCGCAAAGATTCCAGGGGAATCCTTGCTCTCAAGGAAGGCGAAGGTCTGGAACAAATCTTTATTGGAGCGGAACGCCTTGGCAAAATGCTTCAGGTGGGCGTAAGCCATGAAAACGCGGTCGCCACATTCTACCCCAATCCCGAAATCAATTCAAAGCCCGAAAACTGGAGCAAGTCGCCGCTCACCAAGAGCTGGGTCGACCAAGTGCTTTCGGATGTGGAATTCTACCACGCAAACGGGCTCGCCCATTTCGTGCGCTAACTATCTTGTCAGATAAAAGCTTTCCGGATTGATGGAAACGCCGTCAATGCGGATCTCGTAATGCAGGCCGATACTCGACTGCGTGCCGCTTTCGCCAATGAGCGCAATGGGCTTTCCGCGTTGAATCTGCTGCCCTTGCTTTACCAAGGCCTGGCCCAAGTGGGCGTAGAAAGTACGCACTTTATGCCCGTGGTCAATCTTGACAGAAAGCCCAAAACCGCGATGCTTTCGGACTTCGGACACGATGCCCGCGCCAGTTGCATAAACGGTATCGCCTTCGACTGCCACATAGTCGATACCCCTGTGCGGAAGTTCGCTATCGGTAAACGGGTCGTACACCATTTCAAAACGCTTTTTAACGGCATGGTTGTTGCGCATCGGGTGCAGCACCGGAATCTTTTCGGCTGTCGCAGAATCGCTTTCCAAAGCCGCGAGCAACTTCTTGAACGAGGCTTCCACTTCGTTCACGCTCTTGCGCTTTTCCAAAATCGAATCGTCCATTGCAGAAACGGTTTCAAGCACAAAACCAAGGCCGCCCACCATCAAGGCGCTATCGCGAAGCACACGGGTTTCTTCGGCTTTCAAAATAGATTCGTCAACCGAGGCGCGGATTTCTTTAAGTTCCTTTCTGATGGCCGCATTTTGCTTATAGACGTTAGTGATATTGCCACTCGTTATGTTGTCTAGAATCTGCCCTGGCGAAAACAGGATAAACCCTAAAATAGCAGCCACCACACCCAACACGGCAACAATGGCACCAATCAACGAAAACTCGTAACTTCTACCCGACGTTGTCTTGGTCGGGAATACATGCACCTCAAGCTTCTTCACTTTCAGACCCAGGGTTATCGATTCGCTTGCGTAAGGATTCTATGACGCGCTTTTCTTCTTCAATCGCGCCCAGGATTTCGACGACCGACGGATCGTCCTTGATTGCGGCCAGAAGGTCGTCACGAACGGCTCCATGGAGCTTTTGTCCGAGCGCCTGGAAGCGTTTTTTGAGCTTAGATTCCTCGGCTGCCAGTTCCACCCTCAAAAGGGCAGTGGACGCATAATTCAATGCCGTATTTTTAATCTTATTTAGCGTTTTTTCAGCCATGCTTAATTCCTTTTGTCCGTAAAAAAATTAGTTTTTTACGCGTATAAAAAATGGAGATTTCCTATGAGCCGTAGCGATCGTAGACGCGCAAAGCAAAATGCAAAGCAATTTACACCGAAAAAGGCCAATGCGCTGGACCCGAAGATCATTGTAGTCCTCGGCGCTATTGCCGTTATCTTCTTTGTTGGAACCATGCTTATCCAAAGAGGCGCATAAATGAAGTTCAATATCAAGAAATCCGTATTGCAGGAAGCGCTCCAGATTGCTATCAGCGCCATCCCCAATAAGTCCACCCTGCAAATCCTTAACGACTATTCGCTGCGTCTCGAAGGAAACACTCTCGAAATTTGCGCTACCGACTTGAACCTCGGTGTGAGGATTAAGCTAGAAGTCGAAGGCGAACGCGATGGCGAAGCCTTGATCAACGCCCGCAAGTTCTCCGACCTCGTTAAGGCCCTCGTGCCTAGCTGCGAAAACGTAAGCATCGACGTGCAGGATCACTTGACCCGCATCAAGTGGAGCGAAAAGGGCCAGGCCTCCATTACGAGTTTCGACGCCAGCGACTTCCCGCCGTTCCCCGAAGTCGAAGGCAGCACCCTTACTCTTGCTGCAAGCGAACTTGCATTCCTGGTTGAAAAGACCGCATTTGCCGTTTCTACCGACAACACCCGCCAGAACCTGAACGGCGTGTTCATGGAAGCCAAGGACGGCAAGATCTCCATGGTCGCTACCGACGGTCACCGCATGGGCCGTGCAAGCATCGAACAGGAAGGCGCAAACCTTGAATCCGGCGTGATCGTTCTCCCGAAGGTTCTGCAGCTCGTGCTCCGCCTCGCCAAGAACGAAGACTCTGTCGAAATCTGCACCACCGAAACTCACGTGCTGTTCCGCATTGGCGCAACGCAGATTATCTCCAAGCTTATCGAAGGTCCGTACCCGAACTACCGCGCCGTGATTCCGCAGAATTTCGAACGCACCGTTCAGGCCAACGCTACCGAACTGTTGGACAAGGTTCACTGTATCTTGCCGATGGCCAACCCGCGTACGCACCAGATCCGTTTCCAGATGGACGGCAACAACATGGAACTTTCTGCTACCGACCCGGATGTCGGCGGCGAAACCCGCGAAGCCTTGGCTGTGACCCACAATGGTGAAGGCAGCTTCAGCATTGGCTTTGACGGCCGTTACTTCTACGAAATCCTCGGCATGTGCAAGAGCGAAGAAGTGGTGCTCAAGATGAACACCCCGATTGGCGCCTGCATCATCGAACCGGTTGGTGACGACATGGGCTTCAGCTTCTTGCTGATGCCGCTCCGCCTCGCCGACTAAGGATTGAACGGATTACAGACAAATTAAAAAGGGCTTCGCACTCGCGAGCCCTTTTTTCAAAGCCCCTATCATCTTCCACTTCCTACTGTCTACTTCCTACCGCCTACTACTATATGTCCAACGCCATCCGTAAACGCATCAGCAAAAAAATCACCAAAGCATTGCACGACTTCAACCTGATTGAAGACGGTGACAAGGTGCTGATTGCGGTGAGCGGCGGCAAGGATTCCAGCGTTCTCCTGATGGAGCTTGCATCCCGCATGGGCAAGTTCCTGCCGAATTGCGAAATCGGGGCAATCCATATCCAAAGTGACTTTGCCGACAAGGCTCCGCGCGAATTCCTGCAGCGCATGGCCGAGCAGTATCCGCAGATTCCGTTTTTCTTTAAAGATGTCGCTGTAGAAGGCCGTCTCAAAGAAGGCCGCAAGCTCAACTGCTATTGGTGCAGTACTCAGCGCCGTACCGAACTCATCAAGTTTGCCCGCGAAAACGGCTACAACAAAATTGCGCTCGGCCACCATATGGATGACATCGTAGAGACCCTTTTGATGAATATGCTGTACAAGGGCGAATTCAGCGGCATGCCGCCGATGGTTCCTTACGAAAAATACCCCTGCAGCATTATCCGCCCGCTGTGCTATTGCGAAGAATCCGAAATTATCGAATACGCTGAAGATGCCGACATTCGCAAGTTCACTTGCACTTGCGAATTTTCTAAAGCGTCGCACCGCAAATCCATTCGCGAAGAAATCAAGAATTTGACCAAGGGAAATTCCACCCTGAAGGCAAACCTCTTCGAAAGCATGCGAAATATCCGCATGGACTACTTGCTATAAGTAACTCGTGTATGACAAAGTAAATAAATTATTTTATTATTAAGGGAAAGGAGAACTTATGCGTATTTCAACTAAGTTATACAAACGCATTTTTAATGCGAGCCTCATCACCATTCTTTCATGCCTTATGCTTACTGCATGTTCTGGCGAAGACGGCAAAGACGGCATTGCCGGTGCTAAAGGCGAAAACGGCATCGACGGAAAAGATGGCAAGGATGCCAAAGAAGTCAACGTTGATTCGCTGGCTAAAGTCCTGCGCGAAGAAATCACAGGCACGCTTTGGGACAGCCTGTATGCCGAACCCTATGTCGATACGGTCTACAAGATTCTTTTCGACAATGCCTATGGCACATCTTGGATGGATTCAACACGTCAGGCACTTATCGATAGCCTTAATCAAGCCAACTACGATTCCCTTTACAAAAAGCTGTACGATAGCGTCTATACCGATATCTATTCAAAAAATGCAATTCGCACGTTAGACGCCTTTGTATGGACCTCTAAAGAAAACATCTATGGCGCATTTGCAAACCAATATCCCTTAATGTATAAGAACTTTGCCGCAAGCGATGGTACCGAATATCCGATGCCGCTTTCGGTCATGGTCCGCAATACATGCGAAAGAGGCAATGCTAATGTGCCCTGCCGATGGAAAAAGGTTTTGCTCAAATCATGGGTTGAAGGCTTTAGCGATACCGCTTCGGTTACAGGCATTGTAAACCCTGACACAAGCGTTGTACTCGCCCCCTCCTTCAAATTCAACAACAAGGCATTACTCGCTCTTACAGCACCGCAATCTGTGCAGTTCCAAATTCGCGTATATGCCCTCGAAAACGATCAGGAAATTCTTTTCTACTCCTCTTCGAAAGCAACGAAAATATACCCGATGCAAATTAATGGAGGCGAACTCGTCGGCATTGCAAATCCTCATTTCTGGGAAGCCGTATGGGTAACACCGGGCATGGATTCAATCAGCACTATCTTGAACGAACTTAAGGGCGAATTACCCGACAGTACGGTAAAGATTTACCAGAAATACGCCGATGACGAATCTGTCCCCTACAGTTCTAGACGTGTCGCAAAGGCCATCTTCAATGTTTTGCACAAGCGCGGAATCCACTATGTGCAAAACAACGGAGCCGGAACGACTGCCCAAAAAATAAACTACCCCATCGAAGTATTGCGCAGCCGTGATGGTCTCTGCATCGAAACAACCATGTTGTTCGCATCAATTCTCGAAGCCCTCGGTATGCAAGCCCTTATCATTGAAATCCCCGGACACGCCTTTGTAGGCTGGCGCGTCGAAAAGGACAGCAAGATTCTTGACTTCATGGAAACCACCATGCTCGGCAACCCGGACGCAACAGCAGATCAAGCAAACCTCAGCGCTCAATTGAAATATGCCGATGAAGTCGAAGACGGCCATTTTGATTCCGGAGAATCTAGAGTCATCGATATCAGTAAAGCCCGAGAATTCGGAGTTCTTCCAAACGATATCCCGTAAAAATTTCTGCAAAAATGAAGGCTCCTTTAAGGAGCCTTTTTTTATATCTCGATTGATACGCGACTGATTTTGTTTTCGTCTTTCTTGACGCGGACAATTTTATCAATCTTGTGTTCGAGCTCGTTCACGTGACTGATAATGCCTACCAGGCGGTTTTCGCCGGCAAGGCTTTGTAGCGTATTGATAGCGAGCTTCAAGCTTTCATCATCAAGCGAGCCAAAGCCTTCGTCCACGAACATGGTATCAAGTTGAATTCCGCCGGCAGAACTCTGCACTTCGTCGGCAAGGCCGAGCGCAAGCGATAGCGATGCCAAAAAGCTTTCGCCACCGCTGAGCGTTTTGACTTCACGCTGTTTGCCGCTGGAATGGTCGAGCACATTCAAGTCGAGGCCACTCTGGCTTCTATTATTGGCCGCCTCGATACGGCGAACCAGTTCGTACTGGCCGTTCGAAAGAATGCGGAAGCGAATGTTTGCGCGACTCACGATGCGGTCAAAGTAAGACGCTTGCACGTAGGTTTCAAGCATCACTTTGCCCTGGCCCGAAAGCCCACCGTTTGCAGTATCGGACAGATTCTTGATCCAAGCGCGTTTGCGGAGCTGCTCGCCGAGCGCACCCACCGTCTTGCCGATTTGTTCAAGATTGCGCGTGTTTTGGGCAAGACGGGCAGAAACTTCGTTCTGCGAATGCGCAAGCGCATTGTGCGCCTCGGCGGCTTGATTACGGCTCGCCTGCAATGCAGCAAGGTCATATTCCGGAGCGCCTTCCAACTGAGATGCAAGCGTTGCCTTGCCTGCATTCAATTCATTCACACGCTTTTCGCATTCGTTAAATTCCTTTGTCGCCTTTTCCAATTCACGCTTGGAGTTATCGAGCGCGGCCTGCGTTTCACGAATTTGCTTTTCGGCGACCGCCTTGCTTTCAAAGGCAAGCTTTTTCGAAAGCTCTTCTGCCGATGCCGTGCAAGATTGCACTTCGGCCTTCAAGCCCGAAATCTGTTTTTCAAGTTCAGTCGATGAAGTTTGCAACTTCTCTAGTTCTGTACGCTTTTCTGGAATATTCTTTTCCAAGAAAACCTTTCGCTTTTCGCGATCTTCTTCCTTGGAAATCGCCAAAGTAAGCGCAGCCATCTTGTCGCGATTTTCGGCATATTCCGTATTGCCACGTTCGCGAGCCTCTTCTAGAGTACACTCGCCAAAAAGTTCCTGCACCAGCGACTGCACCGCCAATTGCTTTTCTTCGAACTTACCCTTTGCCTGCGAAGCTGCCGCACTCTTCTCGTTACGCTCCGTTTCTGCCGTCGAAACCGCCTTCTTGAGCCGTTCCAATTCAGCCTGACTCGGAGCCTCTACCGACTTGCAAGCCTTATGCGGATGGCTTGTAGAGCCACATACCGGGCAAGGTTCGTTTTCCACCAAAGTTTCAGCAATGATTCCCGCCTGTTCATTCAAGAAGGCGCGATTCTTCGCTTCGTAATCGTCACTGATTTTCTGATAATCGCTATCGGCCGCAAGATACGCTTTTTTCGCCTTTTCAAAGTCTTCGCTCAGCGTAGATAATTCCTTGACATTCCGACCCACCTTCTGCAAGTCATTTTGCCTTTTCGAAAGATTATCATTTTGCGCAATCAGTTCCTGCTTCTTGCCTCCAGCATCGCCCAAGGTCGACAATTCATCTTCAAGGCTTGTAATTGTCGCCTTAAAGTTATCTATGGTATCACGATTCTCTTTCAGCTTTGTTTCAAGGCCCTTAATCTCACCATCTTTCAGCTTCGCCTGTGTACGGTACGATTCCAGTTTGTCGTATTCAGAAAGCGAATTCCTGAGCGTTGTAATACTTTCTTGCAGGCTATCGCGTTTCGGCTGTTTACCTTCGGCGGCAAGCTTCGCTTCTTTCAGCGGAGCAAGCGTCGGCAGAATTTTTTCAAGCTCTTCGCTAGCCTTCTTGAGTGCAGCGCGAGTCTTTTCGAAACCTTGCGCGCGACCCAGTTCCTTGTCCATGTCGGCAAGGCGCTTTCCACTTTCATCAAGATTGAGCTGCAACTTTTTGAGCGATTCGCCGTCTTCAGTAATAACAGCCTGCACCAAATCGCAAACGCCCTGCCAATCTGCAATCTGCCTTTGAGCCGCCAAATTTTTTTGCTGCTCCAAATCTTCTAACTTGGTAGATTCTTCGCCACACTGGATTTGTGCAACCATCGTGCATGCAGTAGATTCGCTATCACTGCAAAGCTTATCCATTTCAGAGGCACGCTTCTTGAGAGCATCTTGCAAGGCGTTGAACTTGTCCGTCTTGAAAATCTTGCGGAAAATCTTCTTGCGTTCATCGGTCGACGAAAGCAACACCTTCATGAAATCGCCCTGAGCAATCATTGCGATTTTGGTAAACTGGTCGCGGTCAATTCCGATGATTTCTTGCACCGCGGCGGCAACATCCTTTTCCTTGCTTACCGAACGGCTCGTTGGCCCTTGCTTGCCGCTAGATTCAGGATAATAGAACGTGACAGAGGCAGCTTCTTTCGTAAAGCCTTCTCCACGGGCTTTCGGGCGCATGTATTCAGGATTACGGCAAATGCGGTAAACCTTCCCCGCATACATGAATGTCAAATCGACTTCCGTCTTCGTTTCAGGCTTTGCATTCAAGCAACGGAACAGCTTCGCGTCATCGCGGCTGTCGCCACTCGCACGCCCGAACAGGGCATACGTAATTGCATCGAAAATCGTCGTCTTTCCGGCACCGGTATCGCCCGAAATCAGGTAAAGCCCGCTCACGCCGAGCTTGTCTAAATCAATGACAGTTCTGTCTGCATAAGGGCCAAAGGCCGAAATCACAAGTTTAATCGGTCTCATTTTTCCTCCCAAATGCTTTCAATCATGTCACGCACGAATTCTCTTTCTTCTTCGTTCAGTTCACGCTTGGTCATGTCGCTAAAGAATTCCCCGAACAATTCCATCGGTGTTTTCTGTTCCGCCTTGCCTTCACCAACCACAATCTTTTGATTGCGAGTACGCTCGTTGTCGTAATCGAGCATCATCAAGTTCGGATATATGCCGCGCAGCTTTAAGGCGGCATCAGGCACGTCGTTTTCGTCGGTGAGCTTTACGTAAACGTAATCGTCGAGCTTAAATCCATCGGCCAGTTGCTTTCGCTGGAATTCCGGCGAAACAAGCTCCGCGAAAGTCCCGCGGATTTCACGCACATCATGTTCCGGCGTCAAGGGAATCTCGCGCACATGGATATTGGCAAGCCCGATTTCCGCCTTCACGCCTAGCTCGATAACCGTTAAAGACTTCTTGTGGCTAGCCTCTGACAAGGAATACTTGAGAGGCGTTCCGCTGTAACGCACACGAGCCATTCCGGCTTCGTCTTTCGCTACATTCTGCGGCTTATGGATATGCCCAAGCGCCACGTAATCAAAGCCCTCGAAAACCGAGGCATCTACATTGTCGAGGCCGCCCACGTTTTCTTCGGAATCACTTCGTTCGGCACCCGTCACAAACTGGTGTGCCAAAAGCACATTGCGGCGGCCAGCAGTCAATTTCATCTGCGCAATCGCCATACGCATGGCAGAGGTATAATCCGTTACCTGAGCACGGTCCTCATCGCTTTCAAGGCAGGCACGCACCGTCGCAGGGCGCACAAAAGGAAGCATCCATACATCCACCTCGCCCGACTCATCTTTGAGCGTTACAGGCGTAAATGCACCGCTATAAACCGGCGACATGTACACACCGCGATCGGCCATAAGACGCCCACCAAAGGCAATTCGCTCGGCAGAATCGTGATTCCCGCTCAGCACGAACACCTTCGTGCCCGTCTCGGAAAGTCGCACCAGAAAATCGTCCAACACGGCGACCGCCTCGGCCGAGGGCACCGACTTGTCATATACATCGCCCGCCACCAGGAAAGCATCCGGCTTTTCGCGCTTGACCACATCCAAAATACTCGCGAGGATAAACCTCTGTTCGTCGAGCATCGAATGTTCGCAAACACTCTTGCCGATATGCAGGTCTGCCGTATGGATAAACTTCACTTTAAATACCTCTTAAACAGCTACATCTCTTATATCGTCACAATATAGATTTATGTATAGTACAAAAAATGACATTTTTCGATTTTCTCTCATTTGCGAATAAACAAAAATTTCTATTATACTCCTGTAAAACGCGTAATGTAAAAGATTTTATAAGAGGGCAAAATGCAATTGGATACATCGAACATCCCCAGCTATTACAGCCGCCTTGTCATGGCCAAGAACCAGGGACATTTTTCCATTGCACGCGCACTGCTGAACATTATCGAAAACGCACCCGCCCCCGATACCTCGACTGCGGCCGGCCTCAAGGCTCTTGAAAAGATCAATCAGGCCAAGGGACACGCCGACGCCGTGAATGCAGGCAACGACTCTACCGCCGTACCGCCCGCAGGCGAAGTCGAAGAATGGGCTGGATACGTAATGCAGACGCCGCCCGTGACCAAGCAGCTCGCACTCGCGCTCGCACAGTATTTTAGACAAGCTAATAGCTACGATGCCTGCTACGAAATGTACCAGAAGGCAAACGAATTTGAAATCGGCGACACGACTGCTGCCGAAAGTGCCGCATTGCAGGAAACCGCAAATGGAACGCTCGCAAATCAGTTCGGACAGTCCTGTGAAAACGCAGGCGACTATGCCCGCGCCGCTGAATGGTACAAGAAGGCAAAGGCAGCCGGCTGCACCTGCGCAAACGAATCTCTGGAGCGCATGAACGCCCTCTATGGCATGGCACGCTATTACGCCCCCTGGATCAAGATTGCAACCGCTACGGGGCGCAAAGGGCTTGCAGAAGCCATTCAGAACATCGTGAAGTCCGACCCGAAGCTTTCTACCGCAATGGTCGAAGAAATAAATGTAGCAGAGTCGGCCGTGCCGCCCTGCTACGAAGAAATCGATTACTGGGAACAAGAATTCGAACGCTTTGCCAAGTTCAGTGACTGCGACAATGCAGCCTTCGCAGGCCTCTATGTCGCTATCGGAAACATCCTGGAACGCGCACACATCTACAATCTGGCCCTGCGCTGGTACAAGAAAGCCGTCGTGAATCATCCGACGGCAAATCAAGACGCACACCGTATGCTTCCGCTCAAGAGCAAATCTGAACCCATGCGCGACGCAGAAGACATCTACGATGCACAGAGCCCGATTCCCTCTCTCTGGAAATCGAATTAAGCTAGCTGCCTACAAACAGCAACACAAGTGTCGATACTAAAATTAGGACGCCCCAAATAGTTTCAACAATAGGGCTCAGTTTCCTGATTTTGATTTCATTGTTTTCCATAACACACCTCGCTTTGCAAAGGGCGCACCCTATTGCTTTGCCAACCATTTATTAAAGTACAATATGCACTAGACAAAAACCCATGCGATACAAAATTGCAATGGACATTTTGTCAAAGTTCCAACCTGGAATATTCCACTCTGTATTAATTTGTAAGTAAAAAGTATTCAGCAGCGATGCCGAATGATTTATAAGGGAGAAGGCTCTCCCTACTTCCAGCCACAACTCGGCCCGCTCCGCACGCAAACAGGGATTCGGCCTGCGGCCTCTAATGTTTGCTTATCGGCCAGTCTCTCACCGGGTCTTCCATTACCCTCTCGCCTAGGGCGGACAGCACTTAGCGACTTGTCGCTTAGTGCGCATGGCCACCAGGGTGGGGCCAAGCCCCTAAGACCCCGTACAATCCATGAAAAAACAACGGTGCAGGCACGAGAAGCAGACCCTGAAACGAGTTCAGCATGACGCGGGCGGGAAATTCGGTATAAAAACAAAAAGCCCCTTCCACTGTTTACAGTGAAAGGGGCGTGAATCCAGCGGCGACCTACTCTCCCGGGCCCGTAGGCCAGGTACCATCGGCGATGAGGGGCTTGACTTCCGTGTTCGGAAAGGGAA
>NZ_FXUE01000003.1:300000-393684 GCF_900182935.1 Fibrobacter sp. UWB10
CGAATTGAAAGAAAAGGTCGACATGCTTTTGCAGAATACGGGCGACTTTTTGTGGTCGATGGATGTCGATACCCGTACGTTTACCTTCTTGACTCCGCTCGTAGACGACGAAGGTCGTGCGATTCCGAGAACGCAGGGCGTTCAGGATATTCGAGCGATGATGCCCGATGACGACTACGCCTTCTTTGACAAGCACTTGAACGCGCGCATTGTGGAATTCCGTGCCACGGGTCAGAATTCCAGCGAAAATCACGGGGTGCGTCTGCGCTTGCTGGGTGAAAACGGCAAGTTGGACTGGTATGCGTTCTGTGGTCGCCTTTATACCGAAGAAAACGCCAAAATCGTATTCCGCGGTACGGCGCGTCGTTTGGACATGCACCTTGAAAATTCGATGGTCGAAGGTTCCGGCGTGAGTGAAGCGACTCAGGTTTCAGCCCTTGCGTTCCCGGATATTCGCATGTTCTGGATTGATAGAGACTATAAGGTTTGTGGCTGTAACCAGGCGTTTTCGCTTGCGTTCGGTAGCCCGAATCCCGAAGAAATCGAAGGTAAGCGCTTGCTTGAAGTGGTTCGCCCCCGGTATTTCACGCTGTTCCATGGAGTTCTTTCAGAAGTTTTCGAAAAGGGACTTTCTAAATCTTGGAAAGGTCCTTTCGGTGTGGGAAAGCGTCTTTTGTGGTTCAATGCAGTACCTCTCAAACGCGATGACGGATACACGTATCGCGTGTTGGGCGTGTATTTGCAGTTGGACGAAAACGATTTTAATTCAGTAAATAACGTTCTTATGGAGAAAAAATGAAAAAGTTAATGATACTTGCTGTGGCCTCGATGTTCATTTTCGCAGGTTGTGAAGAAAAGAAGGCCGAAGAAGTGAAGGTGGAAGCAAAGCCGGTTGCTGAACAGCCTGCTGCAAAGCCTGCTCCGGCTCCGTCTGATGCGGCGGTGCGTGCCGGTATCCAGTCTGTTGATTGGGCCAAGGCGATCGAAATGAATGCCAACGGTGGTATTTACGTGGATGTGCGTAATGCTGCAGAATTGAACGAAGGCTATGCTCCGTATGCAGTGAACATTCCGCTGGGTGAACTGAGAAACCGTTTCGGCGAACTTCCGAAGGACAAGGACTTGCTGATTTACTGCCGTTCTGGCCGTCGTAGCGAAGCTGCCTCCAAGTTCCTGATGGACCAGGGCTACACCCGCGTGTATAACGTCCTCGGAGGCTTCAACGCATTCCCGAAGAAGTAAGCCTGTTGCCCTCGTCATCCCGGCGAAGGCCGGGATCAGCAATCTTGAATATGAATTATTTACAGCTAGCGTTTGAGACCTCACTCTTCTCGGTCGGGATTAGCCGACCGAATCCTGCCGTGGGCGCCGTTGTCGTTAAAGACGGAATCGTCGTCGGGAAGGGGCGTACACAGCGCCCTGGGAATGCTCATGCCGAGGTGATGGCGCTGCGTGACGCGGGCGAACTCGCCCGCGGGGCGGCCATCTATGTAACGCTGGAACCTTGCTGCCATTATGGCCGCACGCCCCCCTGCACAAAGGCAATCATCGATGCTGGCATCAAAGAAGTCTACTTCGCGCATGCCGACCCGAATCCGGTGGTGCGCGGCAAGAGCCGAGCCATTCTCGAAGAAGCTGGAATCAAGGTCTTTGAAGGCCAGGATGCTTGCGAGCGTGCTATTGTTGAAAGTGGCTGGGATGATTCTTGCTCCCATGACGGCTGCAAGGTGCTTTCAGAAAATTCAACAGTCATGGGGGAGCCGGAGACTCGCGCCGAGGCGCTTGCCGAAGCTCGCATGGTCTTTCACGAAATCGAACGATTCTTCGAAGCGTATGACTATTTCGTGCGCAACAAGGCGACTTTTGTAGAATTAAAATCCGCCATTTCGCAAGAAGGCTACATGGGGGCGGTTGTAGGTGGCGGTGCAAAGGGTGCTGCGTGCAATGCGTCGCTTAAGATCACCGCTCAAGGCGCCAATTGCTGGAATCATGAACTTCGCGCCATGAGCGATGCAATCCTGGTGGGCGCAGGCACCGTACTTGCCGACAACCCTTCGCTCGATGTCCGTTTTGCCCAAGGGAACAATCCTGTCAAAATCATCTGGGCCGGGCATCATGAATTTACCGCAGCCGAAGTGGCTACCCTTCGCATATTCCAGGCGCCTGTAGAAGAAGGCAAGGCTCCCATTGTCTTTACATGCGTGCCGCAGCCCGCGCTTGAAAAAAATCTTGAGAAATTAAAGAATGTGGGGGCAGCGCCGGCTGCTGAAAATTTCGCAGTTGAAGTCGTCGCTTTAAGTAATGCGTCCTTCGTTGCCAACTGGCACGAGATGCATGCGAATCTCTCCGCCCGCGGCATGCACCGCCTCATGGTAGAACCTGGCGCTCGTCTTGCTGATGAAATTTTTAAATGCGGTCTCTGGAATCGCCTCGATTTATGGCAATCTTCCGACCCCGCGGTCGATCGTGCGCTTGAATCCAGCGGCGCCGACGGCTTAACTTATCCCGAACTTCCCACAGCCCTCGTCGCCCGCGAATCCTTCATGCTCGGGCCCGACGTGTTGACTGTGTACTCGCGCTAGAGCGCCTGCATCAAGCGTTTCTTCGCGGCCCCATCAGGCAATTCCAGGAACAATTCCTTCGCAAATGCCTTAGTCAGCATTTCGCGGGCCTTGTCAGCCGGAATTCCGCGGCTTGTCAAATAGAACATCTGATCCTTGTCGAGTTCGCCCACGGTATTGCCGTGCGTACATTCCACGTCATCGTGGTAAATCTTGAGCACCGGCTTCACGGAAACGCTGGGGCCGTCGCTTAAGAGAATCGTATTCACCAACTGGCTCGAATTCACTTGGCTGCAATTGTTACCAACGACCACTTGGCCGTCGTAGCTGGCGTAAGCGTTTTCGTCGAGAATGTTGCGCACGAACTGCGTGCTCACCGTGCTGGGAGCGTTGTGCAAAATCGTCAGGCGTTGGTGCTTAGAGGCTGTACCCTTCAGAATATTCAAACTGCGGTAATCGAAGTTTGCTCCTTCGCCGTTCAGTTCCACGTGGGCGCTAATACGGCCAATGCCGCTGTCTTGCAAAACGTTTGCGAAATGCACCGTCGAATTCGCGGCCTGCTTGATGTCGAAATGCCTAAAGGTCAAAGGCAAGTCGTTAGTGGGGTTCGCAAAAAAGATTTCGAGTTCGGCGCCTTCAGCGACATTGATATCGAAGCGTTCCGCGCAAATTTCATGCATCACCTTGTTGTCAAGGATTTCAATGCTAGCCTTTGCGTTCTTGCCGATGTTCAAAACCGTGCGACCGAAGTCGTTGTTGCACTTGAGCATCGCCATTTCGTTTTCGCCGTCATCAATAGTCTTCACGAGCTGGCGGGCGTTGCAGGCAATCGGCAAAAGGGCGGCAAAGTCGTCTTCGCTTGCGAAGTCTTCGTCACAAGTGCATTCACTCGGGAATTCAGGAGCCTGAATCTTGTTGACCGGGAAAAACGTCCACAATTCGTTATTGCGACGCGGCATTCCCAATTGTTTAATGCGGGTAATGGCGTCCATTAGTTTTCCTCAATCCAGTCGTAACCTTGTTCTTCGAGCTTGAGGGCGAGTTCCGGACCGCCCGAAAGAATAATCTTGCCGTGGCGCAGCACATGCACGTAAGTCGGCTTGATGTAGTCCAGAAGTCTCTGGTAGTGCGTCACCAGAATCACGGCCTTTTCGGGCGACATAATCTGGTTGATGCCATGAGCCACAATGCGGAGAGCGTCAATGTCGAGACCCGAGTCCGTTTCGTCGAGGAACGATACCTTCGGATCCAAAATAGCCATCTGCAGAATTTCGTTGCGCTTCTTTTCGCCACCGCTAAAGCCGTCGTTCACGCCGCGGTCACGGTAACGGTCATCCATTTCGAGCATGGCCATCTTTTCTTCGCAGAGTTTCTTGAAGTCTGCATCGGCGAGCGGTTCGAGCCCGAGGTAGGCGCGCTTGGAGTTGAGCGCCATCTGCAAGAATTCCACGTTGTTCACGCCCGGAATTTCGGTCGGATACTGCGTGCTGATGAACAGGCCGGAATTGGCGCGGTCGCAAATTTCCATCGAAAGCAGGTCCTTGCCATCGAGCGTCACGGAGCCGTCATTCACGGTGTAGGCGGGGTGGCCTGCAATCACCTTCGAAAGCGTACTTTTGCCGGAACCGTTGGGGCCCATAATGGCATGGACTTCGCCCGGTTTGACTTCCAGATTGATACCCTTCAAAATTTGGGTTCCGTCTTCGATACTAGCTTTCAGGTTCTTGATGGACAGCATAATTCCTCCGGCGCTATTGCGCTAGAACATTTTTTTACGGCTCAAATTTAGAAAAACTTGCGGCCTGTGTCTTATCAATTTTTTTTATAATCAGATGAACAGATTACCCGAAGTCATCAAAGTCATTGCCCATGTTGTCGTCACCGCCGTAAGAATATTCTTCGTCGTCTTCGGGCGGCGGGGGCTCAAAGCCCTCGGGCGGTTCGTCGGTTGGCATTTGCTCTTCGGAATAATTTTCAGGCGCAAATTCAGCAGGGGGTTGCGGCACATTTTCTGCAAATGTAGGGGCACTCGGTTGCGAGTACTGCGGTGCAGGGGCTGCTTGGACAGGTGCAGTCTGAACCGGTGCGGGCGTTGCCTGAATGGAGGTCGGTGTAATCACGGTTGGTGCCGCAGGCATCGGGGCGCCCTGAATCACCGACTGGAACAGTATCAGCTGAGTCTTGCTGCGTACCACTTGATCGGCGAAGGCGTCAATCGTAATCTTTTCGGCGTTGAACAGGGCGTTCAACTTTTGCATGCCCTGCGTAAACTTGGACATCTGCATGCGCGTTTCAACCGCTTCGTTGCTGGTCAGCGGAATCATGTGCTTTTGTCTGTCGCAAAGCTTGGTCGAAAATACGGTTAGCGTCTGGTAAAATTCGATGATTTCTTGCGGAGTCTTCCACTTTTCTTCGGGCAAGCCTTCCAAAAAGAGCCTGAGCGTGGGCGATACATTTTCGTACATTAGCTGCGGCGAAACTGCGCCAGTTTCGGCGTAAAGCGCAATGGCTGAATTCACGAATTCTTCGACCACCGGAGATTCAAACATGCGGACTCCGCTTGCGGCCCAGTCCATGTCAAAGTATTCCAGCGCGCGGTCCATCAGCGTCGGGTTTCGAAGCACCAAGTTCGCAAAACGGATTTCCATGGGCGGAATGCTTGCCCAGTCAAGCGATGCGGCCTGCTCTAGTTGCGGAATCACTTCAGGTGCGCCGGGGGCGGCGTTTACTGCCATCGGTCGGCGTTCTTCGGGGCCTTTTTGCGGCTTCAAGCTTTTTACTTGAGCCAAGGAACGGCTCGTATTGAATCGTTCCGCAATCAGCTTCACATACTGGTTTTGAAGTTCGCGGTCGGTAATGCTTTTTACAAGCGACTTGGTGTAAGTCACAAAGCGGGCGCGTTCTTCGGGGCTTTGCATGTCGTGCTGGCGAGCCAAATAAGAAAGCCAGTCTTCGGAATCTCGCAAAGCGGCGCGGAATGCGTCGGCACCGCGTTCGTTCACAAAGTTGTCGGGGTCAATCTTGGTGCCATCGGGGCGCGAAAGCGCAAACACTCGAGGTGCAATTCCCTTGGGCAAGACAATTTCCAAACTTCTGAGGGTAGCCTTCTGGCCGGCAGCGTCACCGTCGAATACCAGGTAGGCGGTGTTGGCGTATCGGGCAAGAATGCTCGCGTGTGTTTCGGTCAAAGCCGTTCCCGAGGCTGCCACCACGTTCGTGACGCCGCCTTGATACAGGCTAATCATGTCGAAGTAGCCTTCTACGATAATCACCGCATTTTCTTTTGCAATGCTTTGACGGCTCTGGTGCAAACCGAATAGAATATCGCTCTTGTGGTACAGCGCCGATTCCGGGCTGTTCATGTACTTGGCGTGGCTCTTTCCGGAGAGGTCGCGGCCACCGAAGGCGACAATCACGCCCGAAAGGTTCTGAATTGCAATCATTAAGCGATCGCGGAACTTATCCGAGATTCCGCCATTTTCTTTTTCGACAGCGAGCCCCGCCTTAACGCAGTCCAGCGGCGAAAAACCATTCTTGACCGCATACCCGATAAAGCCTTCGCGACCTTCCGGTGCGTAACCGATGTGGAATAGCTTGCGGGTTTCGTCGGTAATGTGGCGGCTGGCAAGATACTGGAGTGCCTTGGGAGAAAGGGCGAGTTGCTGCTCGAACCATTGGCAGGCAAGTTCGTTCAGCCTGCGGACCATGGCGCGTTCTTCAGTCTTTTCGCTGTCTTCGGGGGCGCCTAGCTGGGGGAGTGCAAAACCGGTAAAGTTTGCGACCCATTCCACGGCCCCCTTAAAATCCATTTTTTCGTGTTCTTGCACGAATTTGAAAACGTCACCGCCTGCTCCACAAGCAAAGCATTTATAAATTCCCAAGCTTGGGTTGACGTTCATGGAAGGACTTCTGTCATCATGAAAGGGGCAGACACCCAAGTAGCGGCCATTTCCGGAACGTTTCAGCGGAACAAAATTCTCAATGACCAACGCAATATCTGCGTGGGCTTTGAGTTGCTGAATGATTTCGTTAGAATAGAACGCCACGCCCCAAATTTAGCAAGAAAACGCCGTCAAAATTTTGACAGAAACATAAAAAAAGAATCCGTTCTTGAAGAACCGGATTCTTTTTTAGTAGCGGGGGCAGGACTTGAACGCTGCGACCTTCGGGTTATGAGCCCGACGAGCTACCAACTGCTCCACCCCGCGTCGAGGTTGCACCATATATAGTAAATTTTTATAGCCCTGTCAAGGGTTTTTTACACGAATTTTTTCAGAATATGCTTGCTAGCGACGAAATAATCAATACCGCTAATAATGGTAATTGCGGTTATGACGCCCATCACAGCTTGCGGGAAAATTGCCCAGAATGATTGATAATTGGGGATAATTGCTTCCATCGGATCGAGGGCACCAAGCAAAATGGCGACAATACCGATACCCTGGAGAGCCGTTTTCCATTTGCCACTACGGCGAGCCGGCATAATCAAACCTTCGCTTGCGGCAAGCGTACGGAGAGTTTCGACGCTCGATTCGCGGAAGTAAATGAGGGCTACCATCCACACCGGAGCATACCCTGTAGCGATAAAGCACATGAATATTGTCATGTTCGAAATCTTGTCGCTGAACGGGTCCAAGTACTTGCCGAGTGTGCTCACTTCACCGAGTTTGCGGGCGAGGTAGCCATCTAAAAAGTCGGTCAGCATAAAGCCAAGCACCATCACCAACGAAAGGCTCTTGAAAACGAGGCTGTTGTTGCTGTAATCCAAATCGTTATCGTAGAAGAAAACCCACAAGAAGAACGGGGTCAACACAATGCGGCTCATGGTCAGCTGGCTTGCAATCGAAAGCGGCTTACGGTGAGCAGGATCGCGGTAATACCAATAGGCATATGCAACAGTCGAGGCGATAATCAAGAGAATTGAGGTTACCATGCAAATTTGTTGGTAATCTTCGAGGTTCAGCAGGTACACGCCCATCGTTACCGTAATCGCAATGTTTGACAATTTGCTCCAGCGACGCTTGCGGGGGAGAGACTTTCCTTCGCGAAGAACGCCGAGGCTAAAGAGTGTGTGGGCGACAAGGCGGGCAAGCAAGAATACGCAACCGACGGCGAGCAATTTTTCGGTTTGATCGTTTTGGAGCAAGTCGCGCACGAAAATGCTGGTCATCACCACGAACGAAAGAAAACCGTCAACCACGTTCAGCCAAAGTCTATAATAGGGCTTTTCAATTTCTTGCGAACGCAGTTGGTACAAATTAACCCAGCCCATAATCAGGGCGATTGCTACTAGGGCGGTGGCGGTCTTGGCCATGCCCATCCAGATAAAGACGATGACGGCTATGAAAACCATCGCGCGCATAACGCTCCAAATGCGTGTGCGAAGTCTAATATCGGATGTCTGTTCTTGTGTCATTTAAAGCCTCTGTCAAACTTCTAAAAGTTGTCTTGCATGTTCGCGAATCGTGTCAGATTCGCCGCCGAGCATGCGAGAAAGTTCCTTGATGCGTCCATCGTGGTCGAGTTCAACCACATGCGTGTAGGTGCGGCCATCGATTTCTTCTTTGCTGACCGCGAGTTGGTTCTTGGCGCGGCTTGCCACCTGGTGCAAGTGCGTAATCGTGAGCACTTGGTGGTGCTGGCCTAAATTCTTTAATGCTTCGCCGATGCTGTTGCCGACTTCGCCGCTGATTCCAGAATCCACTTCGTCGAAAATCAAGAGGGGCACGCGGTCGAGGTCGGCCATCACGCTCTTGATCGAAAGCAGGACGCGAGACAGTTCGCCGCCCGAAACCGCTTTTTGCAGGCTCTTGAATCCTTCGCCGGGGTTTGGGGCGAGCGTAAATTCAATCTTGTCGGCACCGTTCGGCGACAAAGCCTGCATGGTAATCGATGTTGCAAAAATCGCCTTCGGCATGCCGAGTGTATTCAGAATGTCGCTAACGGCCTTGTCGTAACGGGCTGCTGCATTCTGGCGAGAAGTCGTCAGCTTGAGGGCGGTTGCCTGCAGTGCTTCGAGTGCCTTCTTGGATTGCCTGGAAAGTTCTTCCAAATCGGCGTCCAAGTTCTCGAGGCTCGAAAGTTCTTCTTTGCGTTGTGCGGTCAAGGCAATCAGGCCCGCAACATCGGTGCGGTACTTGCGCTTGAGTTTCTGAATTTGGGCAATGCGGGCATTGGCGCGGTCAATGTCGGCGGCACTCATGGCTGCCGAAGGGTGCAACCTCAACAAGTCTTTGCAAACACTTTCGTACGGGTCAGTCACTTCTTCAAGCGACTTCAGATAATCTTCGTAGTCCGGGAGTTTTGCGGCAAGCGAACGCATCTTGGCTTGCAAAATCTGCACTTGGTCCAAAAGTCCGTTTTCGCCACCGAGCATTCCCTGAATGTCGTTCAAGTAGCGGGTTTCGGCTTCTTGCTTGCTTGCGCTGTTCACCTTTTCTTCGAGGGCTTCTTCTTCGCCTTCTTTCAGGGCTGCTTTTGAAAGCTCATCGAATTGGAACTTCAAAAAGTCCTTTTGGGCTGCCAAGTTTTTCGCGCGTTCTTCGGTTGCCTTGATTTCGTCTTGAATCTTGTTCCAGGTGGCCCATTCGCTTGTGTATTCGGCAAGCAGTTCGCCGTTTCCGGCAAAGTCATCGAGCATCTGCGTATGGGTGCGAATGTCGCGCAGCAAGAGCTGTTCGCTCTGACCGTGCATCTGGATTAATTCTTCGCCCAGGCGCTGCAAATCGGGGAGGGCCACTACGGCTCCGTTCACACGGGCGCGGCTCTTGCCGTTTTCCTGAATTTCGCGGCGGATAATCAGTTCGTCGTCGCTGTCGAGCTCCAGTTCTTCAAGGACTTTCTTGACCTGCGGCTCGTTTGCAATGTCGAATGTGGCTTCGACAACAGCCTTTTCTTCGCCGGTACGCACCATAGTCGATTGCGCTTTGTCGCCGCATACAATGCGGAGCGCCTTTAAAAGCACCGATTTTCCGGCACCGGTTTCGCCGGTAATCGCAGTAAAACCATCGCGGAACGGAACTTCCGCTTGAGCAATCAAAGTAAATCCACTAATCGACAGGTGCTTTAACATACGGCAAATAAATTAGCAATTTAGCTTGACACTAAGTGTCATTTTTCGAATTCAACAACGCTTCGGTAGATGGGGCGACCTTCCTTGCGGTACTTCTTTTCGAAGCCGGTCATAATGCCTTCGGTAGGTTCTGCGGTGTTTCGTTCCAGAATTTTGCAACCCTTAAAGTTGTCGAAAACTTCGAGCGCAACTTCGTTGTATTCCTGGTGGTCGGTTCCCCAGTAGAAAATGCGCTTGCCGGGCTTTAACACGCGGGCGACTTCTACCAAAAAGTCCGGGCGCAAAAGGCGGTTCTTGTGGTGGCGTTCTTTCGGCCACGGGTCCGGGAAATACATGTGGAATGCATCTACCGTGTTGTCTTTCACGCAGTCACGCAAAAAGAAGAACACGTCGCCGCGGAGCATGGTGGCGTTGGCGAGGGCTCCTGCCTTGTCCATCTTACGCTGTGCAAACTTGGCCCAAGTGTAGTCCCATTCGCTGCCCATGATAACGGTATCCGGGTGCTTGGGAGCATATTCCGAAAGGAATCCGCCCTTGCCGCTTCCGATTTCGACTTCCACGCGGTCGCCCATATTCGGGAACATGTCTTTCCAGTTAAAGTCCAGCTTGTGGGGGAGTCCATCAGGCGTTGCAATCGGCTTACGGTCGCCGTGCGTGCGGAACACGTAATGCCAAAGGCCCTTCGATTCCGGGTCTTCTTTCAAGTCGCGGTAAAATTCAGGAATCACCACGTCCTTTTCCACTTTTTCTTCGCTTTCGTTCAATACTTCTTCGTTTGCCATAAATTCTTTCATCTCACATTTCACATCACACATTTCACATTTTATATAAACGCTACAACCTTATCCAAAAACTTTTCCGGAATTTCCTTTGCAATCATTTCGCGAATGTATTTTTCGGAATACTTCATCGAAAAATGTGCAAGGATAATCTTTTCGCATTTCACCTGGTCGCCCATGCGGTTCAGCGCATCTGCAATTTGGCAAATGTGTGTGTGGCCCTTCTTGTGGCTCATTTCATAGTCTTCGGGGGCAAGGAATGTGCATTCCGTAATCAGCACTTTCGACTGGAATACGCGTTGGTTTTCCAGCAGGCTTTCTCCCATGCAATCGCCCATAAAGCTGACCAGTGGATCGTACACTTCGCGTGTAATTTCAGTACCGCTCTCGCGCAGTTTGATGATTTCGTCGGGAGTCTTTCCCAAGTATTCATCCTTGAGCTTTTTCTTGTAATGGTACAAGGTGGCGCCCATAGCGTGAATCGAGTGCTTGACTTCGAACGCTTCGAGCGCCAAGTCTTTACGGTGTTCCAAAAACTGGAGTTCACCTGCGCTCACGCCGACAATTTCGGGATAGCGGAATTTGTTTTCGGGCACGCCTTCGAACATGGCCTCGGCACGAATCCAGTCGCGAGCTCCGTCGCAAATGCGTTCGGGCATATAATAAATGCTTTCGCGTTCCACGCCCATCATTTTGCGCAGGCTATGGTGACGCATCAGACAACGAGCATGATCGCCATGCGCGTGCGTCAGGAATACGTGATTCAAGGAGGTTGCTGAAAGCGGGCATTCGCCCATATCAATGCAAAAATCTAGTTCCGGGAGCTGAATGTAGGTCGCAAGCCCCGAAATCGAAAAACCGACAACAGACGTGCACGAAGTGCTTACGTGCACCTGCTTTAAGGCGTTATGAATGTATTTACTTTCTGCCATGAATTTTCTACGCCAAATGTAGAAATTTAGAGCTTAGAGCTTAGAACATGGCACCTAGAAAAAAGCTGTTATTTTAATAAAAAAGAAAAGCCCACTTTTGTAGGCTTCCTAAGTTCTACTAAGTAAGCTCTGTCGACTACTTGGTCTTTGCGTTTTCTGCGATAAGCTTGTCGAAGTCTTCGCAGCTCAAAGCTTCAATGTGGTTACCCATGGCTACGCTACGGGTACGGGCGTTACCCTTCTTTTCGGGAATGCGGAAGCAGAAATTGTAGACGTTTCCCTTGTCGGTCGGAATGCCCATCTTGAAAATGCGGATTCGCTGGGCACCCTTGTTGTAAATTTCGTGATAATCGTAGGAATTCTTGATTTTTTCGAGGCGTTTTTGCTGGGAAAATTCAATTTCGTCGTTAATGGGGCCTTCCAATTTGAGGGGAAGGGAGTTCTGGAAACGGAGTTCCAATTCGTTGCCAGTCTTTACAATCGATGTTTCTTGCGGCTTGATCAGGTAACGCTGCTGCGGAATGTTCTTATAGGCAAAGGTATGCACCGTACGGACTCCACACATCTCGCGCATGTCAGGCTGTTCCACAAAGTCGATATCACGGCAGATGGGGGGCATATTGGTAGGAACTTCCAGGCTTTCGCTAGTGTTGCTGTTGTTTGAACCGGCACAGGCGGAAAGGAGAGTAGCTATAGCGATACTAGAGAATAGCAAGAATGAGAATTTCATACTTTAAATATAATTTTATTATTTCGTTTTGCATTTAATTTCTTGAGAAAGTTGATTTTTTTCACTTTTTGATTGTAAACTTTTTGTTTCTTTAGTCCGTTTTTAGGCTGAAATATTGGAGTTTGGGGCTTTAAAATCATCTTTACGCTCTAGTGTTGCTAAAAAAATGTATTTTTGCCGCGGATTAAGAATTGGGTATAACATGAATATTTATAGCTGGAACGTGAACGGGTTGCGCTCTGCCCTTAAAAAGGGTTTTACGGACTGGTTTGCTGCAACGAAGCCGGATATCTTGTGCTTGCAAGAAGTCCGTGCCGAGGTAGACCAGATTCCCGAAGAAGTGGCAAACCCCGACGGCTACTTTGCCTACTGGAACCCTTGCCGTCGCAAGAAAGGTTACAGTGGCGTAGGCATTTATACCCAAATTGAACCTGACCGCGTGAACTATGGCTTCGATATCGAGGAATTCGATGAAGAAGGCCGCGTGCTCCAGCTCGTGTTCCCGGATTGGGTCTTGAATTCGATTTATTTCCCGAATGGTGGCCTGGGCGATGATCGTCTGGATTACAAGTTGCGCTTTTACGATGCCTTCCTTGAAAACTGCAAGCGCTGGATTAACGACGGAAAGCATGTGGTCACGCTGGGCGACTACAATACCTGCCACAAGGAAATCGATATTGCTCGCCCCAAGGAAAACGAGAATATAAGCGGTTTCTTGCCGATTGAACGTGCCTGGATGGACAAGTATGTCGAAAACGGCTTTGTGGATTCGTTCCGCCTGCTGCACCCCGAAGAACGTGACCGTTATTCCTGGTGGTCAAACCGTTTTGGCGCTCGTAGCCGTAACGTGGGCTGGCGTATCGACTATGCCTTTGTAGACGAAGGTCTTGTCCCCAATGTTCTCAATGCCGAAATTCACCCGGATGTGATGGGTTCGGACCATTGCCCGATTAGCATTGAACTGGAACCGCCGTTCCCGCCGCTTCCCATTAGTCATGAAGTTTAAGCCGCTTGATGGCTTTGCTATAACTATAAAATAAAGGGCACCTTAGGGTGCCCTTTGCTCATAGCTCGTTATTCAGAGGGCCCTGGGCCCGTCCTCAAAACTATCTCGTCTTGACGATTGTCCAAGCTTCGTCAAACAGCTTGGCTGCGTCACCCGGGTCGCGCAAGAAGACCATACGGTCGATTTCTTCGCGGGAGGGGTTGATCACGCGGTTGTTCTTGAAGTCATCATCTATCACCTGGAGCGAAGCCTTGTTCGGTGTCGCATAGTTGATGAACTTGGCGAGCTGTGCGCCAATCTTGGCGTCAAGAATGTAGTTCATGAAGGCGTATGCGCCGTCGACGTTCGGAGACTTGGAGCTGAGTGTCATGGCGTCTACCCACATAAAGCTGCCTTCGGTAGGAATGGCAAACTGGAGCGTCGAATCTTCGTCGATGGCGGCCATGGCTTCGCCGTTGAATACGATAGCGGCCCAGTCCATGCCCGAAAGCACTTTGTCCTTGCCGCCCACGGATCCGTCAAATCCAAGGAAGTGCGGGTCCTTCTTGGCGTCAAGAATCAGTTCGACAGCCTTGTTGATTTCTTCTTGCTTCACGCTGTTGGCATCAAAGCCCTTAGCCTGGAGAGCCATCGAAAGCATGGAACGGGATTCTTCTAACAAACTAAAATTACCCTTAGTCTGCTTGGCATCAAAGAGCATCTTGTAGCTGACGTTGTTCGGGTCGATAGTCGTGTCGCGGTAAAGAATACCGGTGGTACCCCAGAGGTAGGGGAGCGTGTAGGTGTTGGTCGGATCGTAGCTCGGGCTCTTGAACTGGTCGGCCACATTCACGCGGTTAGCAATCTTGTTTGTGTCGATCGGAGCGATAAGGCCCAGGTGAATCATTTGCTGAATCACCACGTCCGAGGCGATAATCACGTCGTACTGACTTGTGCCTGCGGCCTGGAGCTTGCCAATCATTTCTTCTTGGGCTTCGTACAGTTCCAACTGCAACTTGTAACCCGTCTTCATCTGGAAATCGGTAATCATTTCCGGATCGATATATTCGCTGTAAATCATGACGGTGACAGTTTTGGGGTGTTGCTTCTGTTCGTCATCGCAACCCGCAAGAATGCCTACCGAAAGGAGGGCGAATAGGGCTAATGCAAAAAGGTTTTTCATACGAGCTCCTTCGTTGATTTCTTTAATTTTAGTTTTTTTTCTTTCCATTGTCCCTTGAGGGCTGCTGCAAGCATCGCAAATAGCGTCAGAGAAAAAATAATGGTTGACAAGGCGTGAATCTGGGGCGAAACGCCGCGCTTCAGGGACCCGTAAATGAACAGGGGCAGCGTCTGGGATTGCGGTCCGCTCACAAAGAAACTGATAATAAAGTCGTCAAGCGACAGCGTAAAGGCGAGGAGCGCTCCAGCGATGATGGCCGTTGAAAGCTGCGGCAAAATCACGCGGAACCATGCACCTGCTGTCGAAGCGTACAAGTCGCGGGCGGCTTCAATCTGGTCGCGACCAATGCTTGAAAGCCTGCTTTGCACTACAAGAACCACAAAGCTGATTTCGAAAGTCACATGCGCGATAATCAGAGTGAACATGCCTGGATCGAAAACGCTTGTAAGGCTACGGAACAGGGCAAACACGGAAACAAGCGCAATGGCCATCAGAATGTCCGGCGTCACGACCGGAATATTGATGGACAAGTCAAAGAATTCCTGCGTTTTCTTGCTCCAGGGTGTACGGTGAATACCGATGGCAAGGAGCGTTCCGAGTAGTGTAGAAATCAGGGTACTGACAACCGCCAGAATAATAGTATTCACGGTTGCGGTCTGCACAAGCGTATTGTCAAAGAGCTTGGCGTACCAATCGAAGGTGAATCCGCCCCAAGTTTGGCCGTGCTTGTTGGCGTTAAAGCTCTGGATTAAAACCATCAAGAGCGGCACATACAAGAGTGCCATGCCAAGGTAAGCAATCAGACGGGCGTATAGCGGGATTTTTCTAGACAAAGCTCTTTCCTCCCGTCTTCTTGAATACAATCAGGCTTGCAACGCTCGAAATAATGAGCACGATTCCAAGCATAGCGCCAAAAGGCCAGTCGAGCGCAGTTCCAAAGAACTGTTGCTGAATCAAGTTACCAATCAGAATGAACTTGGCGCCACCGAGCAAATCGCTTACCACATACATGCCAAGAGTCGGCACAAGCGTTAACACCACCGAGGCGACAATGCCTGGCATCATTTGCGAAAGAATGCCATGATAGAAGGTACGCAAGGGCTTTGCGTAAAGGTCTCGGGCTGCTTCCACGATTCCCCAGTCCAAGCGCTCGACGCTTGTGTACAGCGGGAGAACCGCAAACGGGAGCATGCAACTGACCATGCCGATATAGACGGCAAAGGTTCCCGGGTAAAGCGATTCCGCTTCACCGATGATTCCAAGAGTCCTTGCAAACCAAGTCGGGGGCATTTGAGCTCCGAGCAAAAGCATCCAAGCGTACGTGCGAATCACCAGGTTCGTGCAACTGGGAACCATGACAAGTGCAAGCAATAGGGTAGCGGTGCTTTTTTTGTGCGCGCCAATCCAGAATGCCATCGGGAGCCCGATAATCAGGCAAAGCAATGTGGTAATGACGGCGATTTTAAGACTGCGCCAGATAATCAAGAGGTTGTCTGCTGACCAGCCGAAACTACTGAATCCGACTAGTTTCTTCAGGTTGTCAAGCGAAAAAGACCAGTCGATGGTTCCGTAGGAACCGCGCTGAGCAAATGCCATTACAATCAGGAACAAGGTCGGGAGCAAAAGGAATACCAAGAGCCACAGCATTCCCGGGGTCGTCAAAAGCAATCCGAACCGGCGCATGCGTTTGCGCGTGGTGAGCTTGCCTTCGAAAACCTCGATCTTTGTTTTGGAAGCCATTTTGCTAGTCCGTCAGAACTTGAAGGTATTGCGTTTCCATGTAGAGCTTTACCTGGTCCCCCGGGTTGTAAATTTCGTCGGGGTCGGTCATCACGCGGAGTTGAGTCGGCTGATTTCCGTTTGCTCCAGGTAGTTCTGCAATTAATTCCCAGTAGTCGCCACGGAAGATTCTCTCTAGAATTTTGGCGTCAAATACGTTGTTTGCAAAATTTTCGCCGGCCGTGCATACATGAATGTCTTCCATGCGAATGGCGACTCCGCCAGTTTTCCAGGCGGGAGCCTTATCGACTGCAAGTTCGCCGAAAGCGGTTTTCACAAAGAAGTCAGATACCTTTTCGCATTCCAGAATGTTTGCTTCGCCAATGAACGTTGCAACAAAGCGATTGACCGGATGTTCGTAAACGTCTTCGGGACTTCCATCTTGGATGATTTCTCCGTTGTACATTACAAGCACACGATCGGACACTGCAATTGCTTCGTCTTGGTCATGTGTGACCATAATGAACGTGGTGTCCGTCTTCTTTTGAACTTCCTTGAGTTCGGCCTGCAATTTCTTGCGCAGGTTTGCATCCAGTGCCGAAAGCGGTTCGTCAAGCAACAGAATGTCGGGCTCATTCACCAGAGCGCGGGCGAGTGCTACACGCTGCTTTTGGCCGCCGCTCAAGGTGGCGGGCATTTCTTTAGCGAGGTCGACAATGTTGGTAATCTTCATCATCGCATTTACGCGACGTTCGATTTCCTCTTTGGCGACCTTCTGGCTTTTAAGACCGAAGGCAATGTTGTTGAAAACGTTCAAGTGCGGGAACAGAGCGTAGCTCTGGAACACCGTGTTAATCGGGCGCTTGGCCGGAGAACGTCTCGAAATGACCTTGCCTCCAAGAATCACTTCACCGGCGTCGGCTTTTTCAAAGCCAGCGATAATGCGGAGCAGTGTCGTCTTGCCACAACCCGAAGGGCCGAGCAGTGTTACGAACTGACCGTCTTCAATAAAAACATTGATGTCTTTTAGAACCGCTTTATCGCCAAAGCTTTTCTTAACGCCTTTAATCTGTAAGTCGAAAGATTCCATACGCCCGACTACGAATGCAGGTATTCTACAATCGCGTCGTGAATCGTGGTGAACACTTCGCGCAGTTCTTCTTCGTCTTCTTCAAGGAGCGTCACGCGGAAGCCCTTGAGGTCAGTGCAGAAACTTGTACTCGGCACAACGCAAATGCCCTTCGCACCTAACAGGTAGTAAACGAAGCGGTAGTCCAGGTTGTTGGTCTTGCTGCACCATTCTTCCACTTTCTTCTTGATAATCGGATTGTCAATCTTCAAGGTCTGGTGGCTGTTCAGCGTTCCTTCACGGAAGATGATGGTGTTGTAGAATGCACCGTAGGTCGGGTTGAAATACAGTTCCGGAATGTCCGAAAGGATTTCGTTGATGATGGCGCTGCGGCGGCCAATCTTTTCGTTCAAGGCCGTGCGGTGTTCCATAAAGCGCGGATCACCCAGCACGCGCGGAATCGTCATCTGCGGGAGCGTGGTCGAGCAGACTTCCACCATCTTGGCGTTATCGATAGCGCGGCAGAAGGCGTCAAACTGTTCGTCCTTGTCACGGTTGTAGTATTCAGCCCAACCGCAACGAGCGCCCGGCCACGGATATTCCTTAGAAATACCCTTGAGAGCGATACCCGGAACGTCACCGATGTATTCGGCGAGAGCGTAAGCGTGGGCTCCATTGTACGTAATCTTGTTGTAGATTTCGTCGCAAATAATGAACAGGCTGTAGCGCTTTGCAATGTCAACAATCTTCTGGAGAATGTCGAGCGGGTAAACCATGCCCGTCGGATTGTCCGGGTTCAAGATCAGAATGCCTGCAATGCTCGGGTTGTACTTCACCTTGTTTTCAAGTTCTTCTAGGTCCGGATACCAGTGGTTTTCCGGCTGCAAGCGGTAGGTAATCGGGGCCGTGTGGGCGTGTGCCGCTTCGGCAGAGCTATGCGTGCTGTAAGCCGGGGCAGGTCCGATAATGCGGGTGTTCATCGACAAAAGGCTGTAAATGGTAGCGATTGCGTCACCGAGGCCGTTAAAGAACACGATGTCGTCCACGTTAATCTGTGTGCCGCCGAGTTTGTTGTTTTCTTTCACCAAGAATTCGCGGGTTTCGAGCATACCCTTAGACGGGCAATAGCCATAGCTACGGTTCGTGCGGGCGAGGTCAACAACGATATCTTTGATCCAATCGGGAATCTGGCACTTCTTTTCAATCGGGTCACCGATGTTTTCCCAGTGGATGGGGAGGCCGAGTGCTTTGAGCTGGTTTGCCTTCTTCACGATTTCACGGATTTCGTAAGAGAGTTCCTTGGCACCTTCGCTCAATAATCTTCTGCGCATTTTTAGCTCCTGTGGAGTTGTCGAAAATTCACTTGTTTTACGGCGTAATTATAGAATAATAAAATCGTGAATTTTCGTTTAATTTCTGGTTTTGGGGTTAGTTTTAGGTATAAAATTAGGGCAGCCATTTACGGGGCTGCCCTTGAAACTTTTTATCTGGATTTTAGCGTTACGCTTTACAGATTTTGGTTTCTCTGGACAGCCCCACAATAGCTCGGGCTGCTGCCGGGCTTGCTGCTTTCGCTGCTGCTGCGATGTTCTGTCCAAAGATTTTGTTCATGGCCTAAATATACTTTCAGTTATGCGAAATTGTCAAGGTTTAGTGGGTAATTTTTTATTTTTGCAGACATGCTCCACGATATGCTTTACGACCCCATTCGCCAAAAAGAGGTGCCCGCTACGCCCGAAGAACACGTGCGTCAGGCGACGATTCGCTTTTTGATGGACGAGGTCAAGGTGCCGCAGAATTTGATAGCGGTGGAGTTTGCGCTTTCGACGGTGGAACCTTCGACAGATGACCGTGTTGATTTGCTCGTGCAAGATTTCAAGGCGTCTGGCGATTTAAAGCACCCGTGGCTTTTGGTGGAATGCAAGGCTCCTGGCGAATACACTTGGGAGGCTTTGCAGGTGCAATTGAATAAGTATTTAAAGGTGCTTACGCCCAAGTACGTGATGCTTTCTTTGGGCGATGCTGTACGCTACTTTGCGCTGGATGCAACCACCAAGCGCTTCAAGAAGATTGAAAAACTGCCGGAATTTACGGCGTAGCTACTTTACAACTGACTGTACGCATCCATCTTTGAATCGTGTTGTCAGCGTGTCGCCGGGCTTGAGCTGGCTCTTGTTACGGATGAACTTGCCGTTGGCATCAAGCGTAAGCGTGTAGCCTTTTGAAAGCGTTGTTTCAGGGTCGGCGCTTTTCACGCGGAGCTCGAAGAGGCTGAATTTCGACTTTTCAAGGTCTAGAATTTTACGGGAACCCTGGTGCAGACCTTCGCTGTCGCGGGCAATGCGTTCGCGCTCGCCTCTAAAGATAAATTGCAAGTCTTTCTGCAAGTTGCCCTTGTAGAGCGATAACTTCATTGCTTCTTTTTGAATGAGGGCGTTTACTTTTTGCTGCAAGCGGTTGCCTTTGTTTGTCAAGTCGCGGTTGACGGCGACAAGCGTTTCTTTTGTCTGTAACGCAATGTCTTGAGCAAGCGAAAGCATCTTGTTCCAACTGTCTGCAACGCGGTCAATCAAGCGCTTGGCGGTATCGGTCGGCGTAATGCAGGATTGATAAGCGACTTCATCCAACAAACTGCGGTCAATTTCATGCCCAATTCCGGTGAATACGGGCAGCGGAAAGTTCGCGACGGCGCGGCACAAGGCTTCGCTATCGAAAAAGTTCAAATCAGTCTTGCTTCCACCACCTCGGATAATGCAAACTACATCAAGTTCTGAATCTTTTGCAAGTTCTTCGAGGGCGGCAAGAACCGTTGGCTCGGTGTCGGCACCTTGCATTTTGGCGTAAACCGTTTTCACCTTGAAGTTAAAAGGAGATTCTGCGAGCTTGGTGGTAAAATCCTTGTAAGCGGCAGTGCCTTCACCTGTAATCAGGCCCACGCGAATGGGGACGTCGGCAAGCTCCAAAGCCTTATTCTTTTCGAGCAGGCCTTCGAGCGCAAGCCTTTTTAGAATCGCACTTTTGGTAAGCGCAAGTTCGCCCAGCGTGTAAACTGGGTCAATGTCCAAAATTTGGGCCTGCAACTTGCCGTAAGGAACGTACAGGTCAGCCTTGATCAAAAAGCTCACCTTGAGTTGTTCTTTCAAGGTAAAAGGCTGCGGGTAATTCTCAATTTTTGCACGAATCGCTGCATATTTGGCCGCAAAACAGTACAGCGGCACGGTCGCGAGCGGGTTCACGTTCCCTTCTTCAAAGTCCGCAATACTCAGGTAAACGACTTTCGATTTTTCGTTAATCTGGGTAATCACGCCACGCACCCATACGGCAGGGGTAGATTCTACCTTCTGCTTCAAGGCTTTCATGTATTGCGTAACGGAGTAGGACTTGTTTTCGGTTTCCATGCGCAGAATATACTATTTTTAGGGCATGTCTAAAGTTGTTTCAGCCATGGAAGTCCGCCAGAATTTTGGCTCGATGTTGAACCAAGTCTCGCTCAAAGACGAAGAAATCGTCATAGAACGTGCGGGAAAACCCCTGGCGCGTCTGGTAAACGTGAACGCTCCGACGGCAGGGCTTTTAGACTTTCGCGATATCGGTAAACTTCCGAATCAAATCTGGGAAGATTAGTCTTCTGCTTTTGTAATAATCGAAATCTTGAGTGTGTCGCGCATAGAAGGATCGGCAACACTCTGGGCAATCAATTCAGCCGTATTTCCGATGCCGTTTTCAAGGACAATCAGGTAATCCGACGAAATTTCTTGTTCGCCATCGCAAGCAGAAGCCTTATAGTTACTGCTGTTGTTCAAGAAATCGAGCGATGCGCAAGGCACAAACCAGTCGATATCCGAACCGATTTCTTTCCAATTGCTGCTAGAATGCTGATTCATTTGGAATGTGAAATCCTTGAATCGCAGCGTGTCTCCCACGGCATAAATTTCTTTTTCCAAGACCTTTTCGTTTTCAAGATCGAAGAAGTTCATGGATTTCAAAAGACCCGGCTGCTGTACCATGGTGTAAAGTTGCAATACATAAAGCAAGCTGTCAGGAATACCACGGTCAAGCGGGTTCGAATTTAAGCGCAGGTAATGCAGGTAGTAAGGACCTTCAGGCATTTTGTCGGTCACCTTGAAGCTACCGCCATAAACGCTACTGATGCTTCCTTGAACCTTTTTGTCTTTGTCCAAGATTTCGTAGGTCACAGGGCTCGTGTAGTTGCTGTCGCTATAGTTTGCAATCCAGTGATTGATAATGAGCGAGTCGCCCTTCTTGTAGTCACCAATCCAAACGAATTGTTCTTGGCGCAGGTTGTACTTGTAAATGCCAATGTCGTCTTTCGGGCGGGTGCGTTCATAGGCTTCGCCCGGATACTTGATTGAGTCCGGCTTGGAGAAGTATTCACCTTGTTCCAATTCGCGGGCCTTAGTGGTTGCTTCGAATGTGGCAAAGGGACCGGTCCAAATGCTAGAGAAACTTTCGGGCTTAATCTTGATAGACCAGTTGACCGAATCGTTCGGAACAAGCATGGTGTCCAGGTTGGTTTTCGAAGAACCAAGTTCCTTGTCGCCATCGGTAAGCTTGTACAGGATAATGTTTTCGCCAACGGTCGTCAGGTTTACGCTGTAGCCTTCGCTAGCGGAGAATGCGATAGACACTTCCTTGGGAGCATTGTCAATCAAGAGAATGCCGCGCAGAGTGTCAGACATTTTCATGGAGACTTTTTCGTCTTCGCCAGTGTACTTGTAGTAGGCGGAATCAACTTGGACCTTGAGCCTCAAGCTGGATTCATCGTTGAATTTACCTTCGACTTCAATATAGTAGTGGTTGTTGCTGAAGGTGACGAATGTGTTGGAATCTCTGAAGGTGGCACTGGTGTCTGCACCGTAACTAGGAATCAAAGCGTTTCTGTAAACGGAATCCTTTCGGTCGGCAGTCTTGGGGGCAGCCTTGGTGGCCTGCAGGTAGTCGCCATATTCGCTCTTAATGCGAATCGCTTCGTTCTTGATTTTAGAAGTGGTTGCGTACACCTTGATGCGGCTTCCTTTCGGGAATTCGCCTAAGTACATCGGCAGAGTCGTTGCCGAACTGTCAAGGTAGATTTCGCTTTCGTCCATTTTAGAGCTGTCGCCTTTGAACAGGTCTACATACAGGCGCAGCGTGTCGCCAAGCTTGATTGTGTCCTTGTAGTCGATGTCCGCGCGAGTGCTTAGGGAACTGCTCGACCTGAACGAGGGTACTGAAGAACTGGAGTCTTCGTCCGAAGATGCCGATGAACCGGAATCGTCGCCGCAAGCGGTCATGGCGACGGACATGAACAATGCTGCACTAAGGCTTAAGAATTTCTTGAACTGCATAGGTTATTGTCTCCTAGTTCAGGATATAGAATTGCTGCTCGGCGGTGAATGCTTCGCCAATAACGCGCAAGACATACTTGCCGGTGGGGAAGGCCATCGCCTTGAACTTGAAATGGGTTTTCTTTTCGCCATCGAGATCGCGGGCGGCAACCGTAAGCATTCGTTTGCCGAACTCGTTCACGATTTCGATTTGCACAAACTGAGGGTAACCGACCGTCAGGTCGAAATCGCATTCCAGGCTGTAAATGTCAATGTTTACCTTGGTCAGCGTGTAACCGCCGTCCATGGCTTTACCGCCAACAGAGCGGGAATTATCGAAGTAACCGACAAAGAGCGAAGGTGCGAATTCCTTGCCCATGGCTGCCGACGGGAGAATCGTTTCGCCCGAATCGACTGCGGTAAGAATCAACGTGTAAAGCTGCGATGCATGCTTACGCTTAAAGAATTCGGTCAATGTCGGAGTGCGCAGGAATGCGCCGAGCGGAGCCTTCGGGTTAATGGTGATAAGGCCGAGGTAGTCGGCGTACTTGGTGTCAACGCCACCGCCAGAATTCTTGCGGATGTTGAACTGGCCGCCCTTCTGCTGGGTAAGGTTAGCCGGAGCGTTTTCCCAAGTGAGTTCGTAACTTGCCCAATCGACGCCCAACTTCTGGTCGCCAAAGTTCATGTCCTTCGACGTTTCCTTCAGACCGAAAATGTTCAGCTGAATCGGCTTCTTGATGGAATCCTTGTTGAATTCCAACTTGAGGGCTGCGTCGAACAGCGGGCCCGGCAACGAAGACAAATCGAATCGCAGATAAATCTTTCCGGCGTTTCCGCTAGACACGTTTGCAACGTGCAGTTCCGGGTCGGTATTGTGCGGGCTGTAATTGTCAAATTCCGAAATCCAGGTGGCTGCACCCTTGCCGCTCGGGAATCCGTCGCCGCTGTTATCAAGCGTGGTGTAGTGCTTGTCGAACACGTAAACCTTACCGGTGTCAGAACCCGTCTGGTATCCGTCGTCGGCCGTAAAGATAATGTTGTAGCGTCCGCTCGCGGTAAACGAAACGTCGGTCTCGTAAGCCATACTATCAGAGAATACGACATTACCCGGTCCAAGGCCTTTCTTCCAGCGCACCGGGTCTTCGCAAAGACCATCGCCACGGCCATCGTCAATCACAGAACCCTTCATCTTGAGCAGGTTCGGCTGCACGATCACCATTTCGTCAGGAATGAATGCCTTCGGTTTTTCGTTTGCGCCAAGCTTAGGAGCGTAACCGGTAAACAGCGGGATAAATACACCGCCATTCGGAGTATGCTTCAGATCCTTGCCGTACAAGGACTTGATGTTAGAAGCCTTTCTGGATTCTTCAACAATCGTGGGGTAGGCGTTACCGCGGGTAAGCGTTTCGCGAAGGCCAGAAATCGAAAGACCGGAGTTGTCGTTAATGAACATCGGGCGGTCTTTGGCCTTGTCACTTGCGACGATTTCGACACCAATCAGTTCGGCATGAGCCTTGTTGAAGTTCTGGATAATTGTGTTGCCTTTCTTGGCCGTAAGTCCGAGAATCCAAATGTGACCACCGTTGTTGGTAATCTTCGGACCCTTGGTATCACCAATCAAGGCGACCTGGCGTCCCCACAGCTTCTGGTAGTTCAACTGAATGGTGCCAAGTGTTACGTCTTCCAGGTAAATTTCACCGCCGCCAATTTCAGAAGATTCAAGCGAGCGAACCATCATGTTCTTCAGGAGCAGGTTGCGCTTGGCCTTCATGATAATGCCGCTGCCGAATTCCGAAAATCTTTCAATCGTCAGTTCGTTGAATGCGCCGGCTTCGATAATGAATTTGCCCTTACCGTCAATGCGGCCTTCGATACCGATAATCTGGCGAATGCGGTTGCGAATATAAATGTCGCGGTTAATCGTCCAGCGACCTCCCGGCGGGAAGTACAGCGTTTCTGCGCCGTCATCAATAGCGTCTTGAATTGCCTTGGAGTCATCGGAACCGGTGTTCGATTTTCCACCGTAGTCACCGGCAATGGTAATCCAGTTGTCAGGCTTCTGTTCCGGGTATGCCGGTGTTTCTGCAACAGCCAAACGCATAGACTGCTTGGGGCTGTGGCAAAGCTGCTTGGTTTCCTGGGTCGAAAATTCAATGATTTCGCCTTGGATCATTTCTTCGTTGTAGCCCTTCTTTTTGGACTGAATCATGGTCTTGTAGCGAGAAACCTTCATGGACCTGGCAAACAGGTGGCTTTCGTTCAAGATAGCGGTAGTGGGCTTAACCTTCTTGTTACCGCTGTCGAATTCCAGCAAACCATCAATCAAACTCATCATGGCGAATTCGCCGTGGTTGAATACGGCAGGAACGTAGCCTTTGAATCGGAGTGCACGAACCGCGAGGTTCATGTTTTCGTTTTCGAGACCGTATTTTCTCTGACCACCCATGGTCACGTGTTCAAGCGTTGCGGTGCCTGTTTCGCCCTTGGCGTAGATACCGATGTTATAACCGCGGATTTCAACATTTTTAATGAGAAGCGGACCGATACCTTCGGTAAAGCCTAAGTCAATACCGTACACGCCTAACGAGTCGGTAGAATAAATCTTGACGTTGTGAATTGTTCCTTGGTTTCCGGCGTTGAACTGAATACCAATTGCGCCCGGGTTTCCTTTACCGGTACGGATCGTCATATCGCGGATTGCGTTTCTGTACTTGGGACCAGGACCTTCTCCTGTAAAAATCATAGCCTTCGGAAAATCGGGGTTATCAAACCCGAAGGTGTTGTCTGCCAATTGTAGAATGGTGCCGCCAATGCTTTGCCCCTGCAAAATGGTACGGCGGCTGGAAGATTCCTGTTTTTTAGTAACAGGCCAAGTCAGCTGGTCCGTAATTTTGTAAATACCATGCGGCAAATAGATAATATAGTCACCATCGGGGTGATCGTTCAAAGCCCTCTGGATAGCTTCGGTATCGTCAGTCTTACCATCGCCCTTTGCATAGTACGGGTCTTTGGTCACATTGACGATATTCGATGCCATGGGGAATTCCACCTGGGCAACTACGGAAACCGCAAAAAAGACAATAAAATAAAATAGGGTCCTGTACATACTAACCTCGATTGTAAATATATATAAATAAATGTAAATAAGAATTAAAATTGAAAAATCAATAATTAAAAACGTATTTTTTCGTTTTTTAACTATAAAATTTCATTATTTAGGACATTTTTCGTGTACAAACGGGTTGTGATCGCCTTGAACCTTAAAAATACGGCGGTCTCGCTCGCATTCTTTGGGGGTTACCGGGTATAATTTGTCCCAAGCCTCGAACAACTTGCGGTCCTGCTTGGACAAATTAACGCCATAGGTCTTTTCCATGTAGAAATGGGCTCGGGCAATGATTCCACGGGCTTCTTCGCGGGGTTGCGCCTTCTTTTGTTTGAAATCAACGATGGTCTTGCAACCGCCGTACATGGGTTCGGGATTGTTGGTCCACTGGCTGTACATAAAGTTGTTGCGGTCCCCGTTGACTTCGCCAATGGCGGGGTACAGGTTGTGCATGTCGCCTTCCATAATCTTGAAGGTCGTATCGTTCGCGCTGCAGTTCTTGCGGCCTCCGTCGCGCCAGCAGGGGAGGTGTTGTCCCATGTTGTGGGCGGTTACCATGTGCTCCCATTCAATGCGCTCAGCGCGCTTAAAACTCTTGCGTTTTGGATTTTCGCGGGGTTTGAAGTTACAGCTTGAAAAGTCGACGTTCTTCTTGTCATCGTATTTGCAACCGCAGTAAAGGGTTTCTTGCAGTTCCCCGTAGTACACTCGCCTTAGCTGCTTGCTCGCGTCGCGGTAGTTGTAATGCTGCGGGGCTGCTGTCGGGTCTACGCGCGACCAGGCAATAGCGATAAAAACCGCCAAAAGCAGTATAATTCCAAAACTTTTCATATAAAAACCATGTAGTAACGAAAAGAAATATAGATAACTATTCTAATGTGTAATGTGAGGTGTGAAATGAATTGTAGACAGTAGGAAGTTGACAGTTGGCAGTGGTTTTGCCATTACACATTACACATTACACATTACACATTTTTTAAATTTGTCGCATGCAATCGCTTGGTATGGATTATTTGAATTCTAGGCTCATGTTTGGCATGGTGCCGGGGCTTGAATCGACTCGCAAACTCTGCAACGCTCTCGGAAATCCTGAACGCTCTTTCAAGACAATCCATATCGTCGGTACCAACGGCAAGGGCTCTACGAGCTATTACCTCGCAGGCATTTTGCAGGCACATGGTTTTAAGACGGGGCTATTCACGAGCCCGCATCTGGTAAGCCTTCGCGAACGTATTCGTGTAAACGACAATCCCATTAGCGATTCTGATTTGAACCGTTTGCTCCTCCAGGTGAAGGCCGCTGCAGAACAAGTGCAGGTGGAACCGACCTTCTTTGAGGTCTTGACGCTTGTATCGTTTTTGTATTACGCTGAGCAGGGTGTAGATGTTGTTTCGATGGAAGCGGGTATGGGCGGCCGCTTGGACAGTACGGCGGTGGCATGTGGTAATATCGTGGTTCTTACGAGTATCGGGCTTGAACACACCGAAGTCTTGGGCCCCACCGAAAGCGCTATTCTTAAAGAAAAGATGGCTGTTGTAGAAGCGGACCGTCGTCGCAATAAGACTTTTGTGGTCGGAGGCCTTTCCGAAGAATTGTTGGCAGAAGCCCGTGCTTATGCAAGTGAACTTGGTGCTGAATGTATCGTTCCTGAAATTCGGACTGACATCAAGCTCCCGAATTTGGGCCGCCATTACATTGAAAACGCAAGCCTTTCTTTGGCTGCCGCTGAAAGCTTTATAAAGGGCGCCGGCCGTCCTTATGACGAAGCCTTGGCCCTCAAGACTCTCGAAACCCGCTCTTGGGCGGGGCGCATGCAGCAACTCGCCGACAAGAACGGAGAAGTCCGCTACATTCTGGATGGCGCTCATAATTCCCATGCGGTGCGTCGTCTTGTCGAAACGCTCGCTCAATATTATCCGGGAGTCCAGTTCCATTGTGTATTCGGGGCTCTCAAGGATAAAGATGTGGGCGAGATGCTCAAGTTGATGTCTCCGTTTGTAAGCCACTGGCATATTACCAAGACGCCGTATCCGCGTTTCCGTGAATTGGACGATTTGCGATCAGAACTTTCGAATTTGGGTTTGAAGGTGGCTAGCGAAGGCGAACTCAGTCGCGAATTTTTGGATCAGGTCGCCGAGACTGCCTACGCAGATAATAAAAATGTCCCCGTTTTGGTGACCGGTAGCCTCTATATGATAGGTGAAACGGTGCAGGCTCTCAAGGACGATTTTGACGGATTGGCGTTTTTTCGTGGCCTTGAGCCCTCGACTAACGAACACCGCTAATTTTGCGTAGAAAACAATTTCTGTAAACCGTTTTGGCTCCAAAACAATTCTTGTAAATCCAAAAGTTTTCCTTGTAAACTTTAGTTTTCGCATTTTTTGCGTTTTTATCGCCCAAAACGTGATTTTTATCCATTATTTCAAAAAATTTGCCGTTTTTTTCGTCTTTTTGCCCAAATTACTTGTATATTAGTATCAAAATTTTCCCAAAAGGCTCTTTTGGTGCATTTTTTGCTATCCAAAATCCTTTGGAACGTCATTGGAGATGATATATATGGCAGAAGACTTGCAATACCTTATGGAACGCATCCAGAAAGATGCTGTCGATAAAGCAGAAACCGAGGCTGCGGCAATCATTGCCCGCGCCAAGGACAAAGCGGCAGAAATCGTAAAGGCGGCAGAAGCCGAAGCGAGCGCCAAGCTCGAAAAGGCCGATAAGGACGCCGAAGCGTTTACGGAACGCAGCGAACGCACTCTGGAACAGTCTGCCCGCGACCTCCTGCTTTCGGTAGGCAAGAACCTTGAAAAGATGATTATGGATTTGCTGAACCTCCAGGTGGAAAAGTCCCTCGACGAATCCACCGTGAAGTCCATGCTTTTGACCCTTGCTAAGAACTATTCTTCCGACATCGAAGTAGATTTCTCTGACGCCGATGCCCGCAAGCTCAGTTCCTTTGTGATGGGCGAATTTGCCAAGCAGCTTTCCGCCGGCGTTAAGGTCGAAAGCGACAAGGGTGTCAAGTTCGGCTTCCGCGTTAAGCTCGATGGCGGCAAAGTCACTCACGAATTTACTGAAGCGGCCATGGCCGATGCTCTCTCGGCCCTGCTCCGTCCGCAACTTTCCCGCGTTGTAAACGCCGCTGCCCAGGCCAAGTAGGTTAGCGATGAGCTCTCCTTCTTACCTGATGGCCTCTCTTCCGATGATTGAGATGGGCGATGTTCCGCCTCTCTCCATGGAAGAGTTCCGTCACCGCTGCATCGGTGTGCTGTCCGATTCGGAAATCTCCGCTTTGGACGCCCTTCTCGATGACGGTGAATGCGAAGAATGTGACGACGAATTCGTTCGTGCCTACAAGGCCCACGAAATCCAGATGAAGAACGTTTCGGGTAGGCTCCGCGCTGCGGCGTGGGGTCCCGATGTCCGTTTTACGGACAAGTCCTTCCCGGGCTACGATGTCACTTTCGCAAAGATGATTCAGGACGCGTTTGCCAAGTCGAATCCTATGGAAAAAGAGCAGGATATCGACAAGGCCCGTTTCTGGCTTGTGGACTCGCTTGCAGGTGTGGGCGAGGGTACCGTCAAGCATGTTTACGCTTATGCTATCAAGCTGAAAATTTGTGAACGCTGGGCTCGCCTGACCGAAGCTGCAGGCGACAGCGCCGTGTTGAATGTTATTAATGCAAACGATCCTGCATACGCCTCTACGGTGGAGCAGGAATGACCGGAGGTCCATTTTCAATGGCTAGTATCGGAAAAATCATCGGCGTGAACGGAAACTTGATCCGTGTCAAGTTCGAAACCGCCGTGTCTCAGAACGAAGTGGCGTATGCCAAGCTTACCCAGAAAAACAAGGACGGCAAGTCCGAAGTTATCCCCCTTAAGAGCGAAGTCATCCGTATTCGCGGTGACTACGCCGAACTCCAGGTGTTCGAAGACACCACGGGGCTCAAGACGGGTGACGAGGTGGAATTCACTGGCGAACTTTTGTCCGTAGAACTTGGCCCCGGCCTTTTGACCCAGGTCTTTGACGGTTTGCAGAACCCGCTCCCGAAGCTTGCTGATGAATGCGGTTTCTTCCTGCAGCGTGGTAAGTATTTGAAGGCGCTCCCGCGCGACAAGAAGTGGGCATTTACCCCGGTCGCTAAGGTGGGCGATGTGGTTGTTGCTGGCGATACGCTCGGCACTGTTCCCGAAGGCGTGTTCACGCACCGCATTATGGTGCCGTTCCGCCTGCTCGGCAAGTGGACTGTGGAATCGGTCGCTGCCGCTGGCGAACATGTGGTTGAAGATGTGGTTGCCAAGCTCAAGAATGACAAGGGCGAAACCCAGGACGTGACCATGGTGCAGACCTGGCCGGTGAAGATGCCGATCAAGGCCTTCGAAGAACGTCTCCGTCCGAGCAAGCCGCTGACCATGCAGCAGCGCATTATCGATACGTTCTTCCCCGTGATGCAGGGCGGTACGTTCTGTACGCCGGGCCCCTTCGGTGCCGGTAAGACCGTGCTCCAGCAGCTCATGAGCCGCTACGCTGACGTGGATATCGTGATCTTGGCCGCTTGCGGTGAACGTGCAGGTGAAGTGGTGGAAACCCTCCGCGAATTCCCTGAACTGATTGACCCGCGTACCGGCAAGTCCCTCATGGAACGTACGCTGATTATTTGTAACACGTCTTCGATGCCGGTGGCTGCTCGTGAAGCTTCTGTGTATACGGGCGTGACTCTCGCCGAATACTACCGCCAGATGGGCCTGAACGTGCTCCTCTTGGCTGACTCGACTTCCCGTTGGGCTCAGGCTCTGCGTGAAATGAGTGGCCGTTTGGAAGAAATTCCGGGCGAAGAAGCCTTCCCGGCTTACCTCGAATCCGTGATCGCTGCCTTCTATGAACGCGGTGGCGTGGTTCGCCTGAAGGACGGCTCTACCGGTTCCGTGACGATTTGCGGTTCCGTGTCGCCTGCAGGTGGTAACTTCGAAGAACCGGTGACCCAGGCTACCTTGAAGGTGGTGGGCGCATTCCTCGGCCTTTCCCGTGAACGTTCCGACCAGCGCCGCTTCCCGGCAATCCACCCGCTGGATTCCTGGTCCAAGTACGAAGGCATTATCGATTCCAAGAAGGTTGCCGAAGCCCGTCACATCCTCGCAAACGGCGTGGACGTGAACAACATGATGAAGGTGGTGGGCGAAGAAGGTACCTCTATCGACGACTTCGTGATTTACCTGAAGTCCGAATACCTCGATGCCGTTTACCTGCAGCAGGACGCCTATAACGAAATCGACGCCGCTTGCTCTGCTGAACGTCAGAAGTACGTGTTCGACAAGGTTTACACCATTCTCAAGACCCCGATGAAGTTCAGCGAAAAGGACGTCGCTCGTACGTTCTTCCTTAAGCTCACTCAGTCGACGAAGGACTGGAACCGCGTCAAGTTCGATTCCCAGGAATTCAAGGATCTTGAACAAAGTATTTTTGCTTCCGTGAAGGAGGTTTCCGCTAATGCATAATGTGGCATACCATCGTATTGAACGCATCGCCGGTTCCGTGATTACGCTCCGTGCCGAAGGTGTAGCAAACCAGGAACTTGCCCAGGTGACAAGTTCGTTCGGAACATCCCTTGCCCGCGTGATCCGTATTGACGGCGACATGGTGGACTTGCAGGTGTTCGCAGGTGCCCGTGGTATTTCGACCGACTCCGAAGTACGCTTCCTTGGCGAACCGATGAAGGTTCCGTACAGCGAAGCCTTGCTTGGCCGCGTGTTTAACGGTGCCGGTAAGCCCCGTGATAACGGCCCCGAAGTGGACGGCGAACGCATTACTATCGGTGGCCCTTCCGTGAACCCCGCAAAGCGTATCATCCCGAAGACGATGGTGCGTACGGGTATCCCGATGATCGACGTGTTCAACACACTCGTGGTTTCGCAGAAGCTTCCGATTTTCTCTATCGCCGGTGAACCGTATAACGAACTCTTGGCCCGTATCGCATTGCAGGCCGAAGTGGACGTGATTATCCTCGGCGGCATGGGCCTGAAGCACGATGACTATCTGTACTTGAAGGACTTCCTCGAAAAGAATGGTGCCTTGAGCCGTACGGTGATGTTCATGCACACCGCCTCTGACCCGATCGTGGAATGCTTGCTCGTGCCGGATGCTTCTTTGGCTGTGGCTGAAAAGTTCGCTACCGAAGGCAAGAACGTGCTCGTGCTTCTCACCGACATGACGAACTTTGCCGACGCCATGAAGGAAATCGCCATTACGATGGAACAGATTCCGTCGAACCGTGGTTATCCCGGCGACCTTTACTCTCAGCTTGCTAGCCGTTACGAAAAGGCTGTGGACTTCGAAGGTTCTGGCTCCATCACCATTCTGGCTGTGACGACCATGCCTGGCGACGACGTGACCCACCCGGTTCCGGATAACACCGGTTACATTACCGAAGGTCAGTTCTACCTGCGTAAGGGCCGTATCGAACCGTTCGGTTCTCTGTCTCGTTTGAAACAGCAGGTGAACGGCAAGACCCGTAGCGACCACCGTACCATCATGAACACCATGATTCAGCTGTACGCAAGCTACAAGGAAACTTTGGAAAAGCAGTCCATGGGCTTCAACATGAGTAACTGGGACCAGAAGCTGTTGAAGTATGGCCAGCGTTTCGAAAGCGAAATGATGGACCTTTCCGTCAACATTCCGCTGGAAAAGGCTTTGGACCTTGGCTGGGAAATCCTTGCTGACTGTTTCGCACCCGAAGAAACGGGTATTCCGACCAAGATGATCAACGAATATTGGCCCAAGAAGGGGTAATATGGCGAAGGTCAAGTTAACTAAAAACGCCCTCAAGGCGGAACGCGACGCATTGAAGCGCTTCCAGCGCTATCTGCCGACGTTGCTCTTGAAAAAGCAGCAGCTGCAGATGGAAATGCGCACGCTCCAGGAGAGGGTGATGGCTAAGCGAGAAGAGGAGGACAAGCTCCGCAAGAGCATGGCTTCCTGGATTTCGCTGTTTGCCGAACCCATCGAATGGTCAAAGTACCTGTCGGTGAAGGAAGTGCGCCAGGGCGAAGGTAACATCGCCGGCGTGAAGATTCCGACATATGACGGGGTAGACTTTAATATCGCCATTCCGGATTTCTTCACCACGCCCGTGTGGCTAGACGACGGTATCAGAAGCCTTCAGGGCCTGATTTCGCTGCGTCTGGAACGCCGCGTGCTCGAAAAGCAGTACGAGCTTCTTTCTAAGGAACTGCGTACCACGAGCCAGCGCGTGAACCTGTTCGAAAAGGTGAAGATTCCCGAGGCGAAGGAAAATATCCGCGTCATCAACATCTTCCTGGGCGACCAGCAGACCAGTGGCGTTGCCCGCAGCAAGCTTGCTAAGGGTAAGGCTACCGCCCGTACCGCTGCCCAGGATGCACTCGCGAAGGAGGCCGCCGCATGATTACTCCTATGAAGAAAGTGACGGTGCTGACGGTTGCAAGTGCAGTTGAAGAGACGCTCCAGGCGCTCCGTACGCTTGAAATTTTGCACCTCACGCCCTTGCAGGCGGCAGCAGGCGCCAAGCTGAACAAGGCCCGCGGCGAAATGAACCGCGTACAGAAGGCCTTGGAAGTGGTGCCCGAAAAGGCCCCGAAGGGTGTGACTCCCGTGAAGGAAGCCGCTCCGGCAGCAAGCCTTATCGATGAAATCCAGAACCTGGTTGCCGAAAGCAAGCAAGCGGAAATCGACAAGGAACAGGCCGAAGAGGAACTCACTAAACTTTCCATGTTCAAGAACCTGGACCCCGCAACGGCAGCAGCACTCGCGGCGAAGGGTATCTATGTCAAACTGTACCAGCTCCATGACGGTAAAATCCCGTTCGAACTCGATGGCGAAGGTTCCATCGAAGAATTCGGTCAGGATGAAAACGGCAAGTATGTAGCTGTCGTGAGCAGGGGAGAAGCCCCTGTCGCCGTGAAGGGTAACTTCACCGAACTCACGATGCCGCAAAAATCGCTTGCCGAATACCGCGAAATGGAAGCGAAAGCCAAGGAAACGCTTGCCCGCGTTGAAAAACGCCTGGGTGAACTTTCGGGCGTCAGGGAATCTATCGAAGACAAACTCCTCGAAGTGGGTGACGACTACCGCATGGTCGAAGCCGAAGCCTCGATGGTGGGCGACAAGAACGTCGCTGCCGTGCAGGGCTTCTGCCCGGCTCCGCGTGTCGGCGAACTCGAGAAGGCCGCCCGCGAACACGGCTGGGGCCTCCTGGTGGACGACCCCGCCGAGGACGACGATATCCCGACGCTGTTGACCTACAGCAAGCTCAGCCGTCCCATGCAGTTCCTGTACGACATCATCGGCATTTCGCCGGGGTACAAGGAAGTGGACGTGTCGGCCGTGTTCCTTTGCTTCTTCAGCATCTTCTTTGCGATGATTGTGGGCGACTCGGCTTACGGCCTGTTGTTCCTCGGTCTGGCACTCTTTGCCCGCTCCAAGATGCCGAAGGCAAACCCTGCTGGTTTCCACTTTATCTACCTCATGAGCATCGCCACCATCGTGTGGGGTGTCATCAACGCAAGTTTCCTCGGACTTTCTCCGGCGCTTGCGGGGTGGACGTATTACCTGGACATCACCAACTACGGCTGGTTGCCTGAACCGCTGAAGAACGCGATGCTCTGGATCCGCACTAGTGCCCCGACTGACCCTGCGAAGTTCGAAGCCTACAAGGCCTTTGCCCAGTCGATCACGATCCTGCCCGATAGCTTCGTGCCGAAGGCAGCAGGTGCCTCCCAGATGCAGCATATCCAGCTGTTCTGCTTCTGCATCGCCGTGGTCCACCTGAGTATCGCTCATATCTGGAACGTGTGCGTGCGCATCAAGCGCAAGGACTCTACGTTCATGGCGCAGGTGGGCTGGCTTATCGGCTGTTGGGTGATGTTCTTCCTTGCGTGCCAGATGGTGCTCGGTATCGATATGCCGAAGTTCGTCATCCCGATGTTCATCGTGGAAGCCGTTCTCCTGGTGCTCTTTACCGTTCCGCCGAAGCGCCTCAAACAGGACTTCATCAGCATCCCGATGCTTGTGCTTGACGTGGTGAACAGCTTTACCGACGTGATCAGTTACATCCGTCTGTTCGCTGTGGGCATGTCCGGTGCGGCCATTGCCGAAGCGTTCAACGACATGCTTTCGCCGCTGTTCGGCTCCGCTGTCGGTATCGCCGGTGCAGCCTTCCTGCTGCTCTTCGTGCATGGCCTGAACATCGCGCTTGCGGTCATGGGCGTCGCGGTCCACGCGGTACGTCTGAATACACTCGAATTTTCAAATGGACTTGGCCAGGAATGGAGCGGATTCGCGTTCGCGCCCTTCGCCAAGCAGAAAAATTAAACCAAGGGATGATTCCCGCTACTTAATGAGGAAAAAACAATGGAACCGAATACAATGGTGACTCTCGCTAAAATGGGTGCTGCAGCTGCGCTTGGCATTGCGGCTATGGGCTCTGCCCTTGGTTGCGGAACGGCCGGTATGTCCGCCATCACGATGTGGAAGAAGGCTTATGCCCAGGGCAAGTCTGCTCTCTTCACACTCTTGGTGTTCGTGGGTGCCCCGATTTCCCAGACGATTTACGGCATGTTGCTCATGAACTTCATCTTGAGCAAGGCAGCCGAAAACGGCTTTACCAACTGGGGCGGCTGCCTCGGCGCCGGTATCTTCGGCGGTCTCGGCATGATGGCTTCTGCCTGGTATCAGGGCAAGTCCGCTGCTGTGGCTTGCGATGCTCTCGGTGAAACCGGCAAGGGCATGGTGAACTACTTGATGGTGCTCGGTATCGTGGAAACCGTGGCCCTGTTCGTTCTCGTGTTCTCCATGATGGTGCTTTAATCCAGCGAGGTAACACGTATGGATCAAGCTCAACTTTTAACGCTCGCGAAACTCGGCGCGGTGGCGGCCCTGGGCCTTGCCGCGGTGGGTTCTGCGCTGGGCTGCGGGACTGCCGGCATGGCGGCCATCGGGGCCTGGAAGAAGGCGTATCTCAAGGGTAAGAACGCGCTGTTTACGCTGCTCATCTTCGTGGGCGCGCCGATTGCGCAGACAATCTACGGCATGTTGCTGATGATGTACATCCTGAACAAGTCCCAGGCGGCCCCGGCCAACTGGGCTGCATACCTGGGTGTCGGCATCTTCGGTGGCATCGGCATGATGGCCAGCGCCTGGTACGTGGGCAAGTCCGCTGCGGACGCCTGCAACGCCCTCGGCGAAACTGGCAAGGGCCTGGTGAACTACCTGATGGTCTTGGGCGTCGGCGAAACCGTCGCACTGTTCGTCATGGTGTTCTCGATGATGTTGGTGTCGTAGGACAAAGTGTCATCCTGAGCGAAGTTTCCTAAGGTCGGTGAGCTTGCCGAACCGCCGAAGGAAACGAAGTCGAAGGAACTCCTAAGCAATGAAAATAGCGGGGCAATGCCCCGCACCCTTTTTTTATAATTGGACTGCGAAAAACAATTAGGATTAGACCATGGTTCAGGAATCTTTTGAATTTGTCGTGTATATGATTCACGCTTGCGCAAACAAGTGGAATCGTTTGCCGTCTTTTGTGTATCGAAAGCTGGCTGAATCAGGCTGTATTCAGAAATTCCTTGTTCCCAATTACGAAATTTTGCATACGCAGAGCACTGATTTCGTCGTCAGCGATATTGAAGAATATCTGAACGTCCGTAAGGTGGCCATATGATCGTCTATCATGGTTCGAACGTTGTTGTTGACAAGCCGGATGTTGAGCATTCTTTTCGACCGCTTGATTTCGGAAAGGGATTCTATGTCACGACGGTGCGTGAACAGGCTGTCCGTTGGGCGCACAGGAAAATCGATATTCTAAAGGATGGGAACCTGAAGCCGATATTGAATGTCTATGACATGGACGATGTCCCTGCCGCACTCTCCGTTAAGACGTTCCCCGATGATTTAGAGGAATGGATTGATTTCGTGTGCAAATGTCGCGATGGTTCCTTGGAATATGCCCAATACGATGTAATTATGGGCAAGGTCGCAAATGACAAGGTTTTCCGTGTAGTGGATATGTATCACTCCGGTATCTGGGATATGCCGCGGGCATTGAAGGAAATAAAGGCTTATCCGACTTACGACCAGATCGCCTTTATCACGCAAAAGGCTATTGATGCGGTCCTGAAATACAAGGGTTGCGAAGAGGTGTAAAATGGTAGACGAAGATGTTCTGGAAAAAGTCTATCAGGAACGCTTAGAAGAGCGCATTATTGCGCATCTTGCGCAGGTGAAGAACTGTTCGCTAGAACAGGCGATGGATATGTATTATAACAGCGAACTGGCTGACAAAATCCATCAAGGGAAAGATGGAATCCAGTATCTGGACTATAAGGTCTTGGTGCAGATACTTGTTGATATGGGAGGTTAAGCCATCTTGGAGATAATCTCTGCGAATCCGTCATTGTCCGCTAGGGCAATTTCGGAAAGAATGTCGGAAAAGGTGTCGGATAGCACGCTCGGGTACCTGAGCCCGGTAGAGTATAGGTTGAAAAGGCTGGCCGCGTAAGGAGCCTGCTTAGGCTAGACTTCGAGTTGAGTCAGTTTCCCGTTTTCCTGTTCCGCCTTGAATATGTCGTAGACATAGGGAGAACTTTCGAGATAAAGCCCGGTTTCCGGGTCAACCAACTTGGCGAATGTTTCAGAAGCGTAGAACCTACGCATAGCCTCGATGAGAGAGAGTTTCTGGTCTTCCATCACATACGAGATGATGTCTCCCGTTATGAGTTCAGCAAGCATTTTTGGCTTAGACATAGGCCGACTCCTTCTTTTTCAACAACGCAATCGCTTTTTCTGAGAGGAAGAGAATCACTGTATCTTCCCTCCGTTCTGTTGGCTGACTAGCGTCAGGTCGTTGATGGCGTCTTCAAATGAGAGTGTATGCTCCACATCGTAGAATTCGACAAGGAAATCCATCGCTCCGTGATTGCATAGATAATCAAAAGCCTGCTTTTCGGTGAGGCTCTTGTTTGCGGCGAACTCGTTGACGCATGCAACGGTATATCTGATCAGTTTCTTGTCCATTTCTTAGATAATATACATCTTGACATCGCCGTTGTCTGTAACGGTGAAACTGTAGTTGGCGATTTCATTAAGCTGTTGCTCGGACATTGTCCACCTCGACAGATGTTATCGGTTGCAAGAAAATTTTCGGGTCGATGTAAAGGTCTTCAAGGATGGGGACCAGGTCGATATAGTCCTCGACGAGTTTGTCCTTGTTCTGGCTATATACGGCATCGACCACCAGGTAGCCGTTGTCCCATTCCTTCACCTTTGCAATCTTGACAAGGCTATACGGCCCCTTGAACCGTATAGTCCGTCCGTTAAAGGAGAAGGATATGTAACATCCGTCATTTGACAGGATTGCCTTAGAATTGACCATATTTGAAATGTAATTTAATTGGCGGGCTTAGTCAATAGCCTTAGGGGTCTGACTAAATGCTCGCTTGCACGATTCCTGTAAAAAAGGTATATTCAATGGTAAAAAGAGGTATATTCTGACTGGGCTTGAAAAATATTTGAAGGATTATTTTGATCGAAAGGAAGCGCTTGCTTACCGTTCAAAGATTATACAGCGTACAGAAAACCTGTTTGAACGAAACGCTTTGTTGGAAGAGTATTATCCACTTCGCTTTTTAATCTGGACGGAAAATGTTGAGAAAAATCGTAATTGAAAATCTGGGTGTGTTTAACCTCATTTTTGCCTAAAAACCACCTACAATTGTGTAAAGCCGCTTCCGCATTTGCGGGAGCGGCTTTTACATAGTGGGGGTGTTGCCTGAACTTTTGCTTTTGTTACAATGTCACTTGTGTTGAGCTGCGGGGGCAAATGTCCGGGCGGTTTTGTCACTTGTGCAAAACGGCCCGGTCTTTTGCCGGAGTGTCTTTTACACTTATACGAAGAAGCCTGAACATTTGGCCGAGCACCTTCACCGCTTAGGTGATGGTGCTGGGGCATTTGCAGGAGCAGCATTTACAAAGTGAGGTTCATGCTAGAGCGTTTGCAGGAGTGGCATTACCACGGTGATGAAGTTGCTTGGGCTTTTGCGCGAGTGGTTTCACCACTTGTGCAAAGGTCTTCGGACAATTGCATAAGCGCTTTTTCCACTTGTGCAAAGGCGCTTGAACTTTTGCGGGAGATGCTTTTACAAGGTGAAGAAGGTGCTTGGACTTTTGCCGGGGCGTGTTGCATTCTTGTGTAAAGGGGCTCGGGCAAACGTCCGAGGGGCAACACCACTTGTGTAAAGGCACTTGAGCATTTGCTGGAGCACCTTCACCGCTTAGGTGATGGTGCTGGGGCATTTGCTGGAGCTGCATTTACAATGTGAAATTCTTGTTTGAGCATTTGCGGAAGCTGCTTATACAAAGTGACAATGGCACTTGGACATTTGCAGGACCTCCAACCACACTTTTGGGCTGCTTTTCGGGGCTTTTGCCCCCTTTTACCACCAGAGTTTCAGGCGCAAGTAGTCGATTGCCTGGTGCGAGAGAATCCACCAGAGTGTGCGTTCTCCGGCGAAAATCTTCGCGATACCTGTCATGCCTGGGCGGAACCACGGGGGAGTCGCCCGCACGAACTCGCCGCGCACGGCGAAGGTGTTCTCCTGGTCCTTGACACTTGCCGTCGGGTTCATGAGCGTGGTGCGGAACCTGTACACGTAATCGGGACGGCTCTTGATGGCCATGAAGCCCTCGCCGCCAAGCCGCACGTTGTTCACTTCGAGTTCGCTTACGTCGGCCTCCATGTAGATTTCTTCGATGGATGCCAGCTGGAACAGCTCGCCGCCCTGGTTCACATGCGACCCCACGCGCTTTTGCAGGTCGCCCTCGATGACCACCGCGCTGTCCGATTCGCAGCGCACCACCGAGCGAGAGAGCTTGTAGCGCACCGTCTTTAATTTCGCCAGTGTCTGCGAGAGCTTGGCCTGCTGTATGCGCAGGTCGGCCAGCTGCCTGTTCGCCTGGGCCTTCTGTATTTCGCGGCGGTTGTCCTGTTCCTGGGCCATTAGGTCGGCCTCTTCTAGCTTGAGTTCCTTCTGGTCGAGTCGCAAGAGTTCGTCGCCCTTGTACACGATGTCGCCCGGCTTCACCTTCACGCTCTGGATGAACCCGTCGAAGGGGGCGCTCAGGTAGGTGATGTGGTCGGTCTTGAGCATGGCCGGGGCGCTTACCCTGTAGGGGATGGGCACCAGTGCCGCGAAAAGCACGAACGCCGTAAGCAGGATTCCCAGCAGTTTTGCCCAGGTGTGTTCGTGGCCCAGCAGCTTGGCGAACCCCTCCCGCGCGGCACGGGCGAGCCTCTTGCCGAACCAGCCGCTCTTGCGGTAGAGTTCGTCTATCCTTGCGCTAGTGAGCGTTGCGACCAGGTGGATCTGGGCGGACTCCTCGTCGTCGAAGGGGTGCGCCCCGCGTTCGCAGGTGATTACCGCGATGGTCTCTTCGCCCCGCCTTACCGGGACCGAGAGCATTTGCCCCACGCCGTAAGTCTTGCTGTAGTACTCGTGGATTCGGGTGGCGAGCGGGGTGCCGCCGTCTGGGGGTGGGTAGGCTATGCTGGCGTCCTGTTCGTAGGCCTCTTCCATGGCGCACTCCAGGTCGCGCACCACCTGCATCTTGCCCTCGAAATGGTCGGTGTGGCTTATGGCCGCGAGCACCACGTAGTCGTGCTTGACCATGCCGATGCTCACCCTTTCGGCGTGGTGGCGGTCGGCGATTTCGCCCGCGAGTGCGAGTGCCGCCGTCTTGAAAGTCTTCGCCTCGCCGACAACCCGCACGATGTCCAGGACTTCGTTCATCTGCCCGATCTTGGAACTGGTTGTGCGCAACGCGTTCTGCAGCGCCTTGATGATGGCGCCCTGGTCGAACTGCGGCTTTTCCTGTTTTTCTGCGGTCATTGGCTGTCGGTTAGGGTGTTTGGGTGGTAATAATAGTAAAACGAATTTGTGTTACGAAAATAGGTTGCCAGAATTTTTTTTGATTTCTGTTGTAATTACGGCCAATCTTTTTTCCGTATTGCCTTTTTCGCCTTTTTTTAGTTCATTACCATCAATGTCTGTTTTTATCATGAAGTTGATGTTTCGGGGAGATAAGTGAATTGATTTAATGATTATCAAATCGGGACGGTACGTCTTTTTGACAAGTTCAAGAGCTAAAAGAGCTTTTTGACCGAATGCAATTGCATATTTTGTTGTTAAAAGATCCCTGTTAAGGCGTGCAATATTGTTTGAATCTACGATTTCTTCATTGCTTGCTTCACTCCGCTCTGTTTTGCGTTTGTATTCAATTTTATCCCAAGCGTTGGTTATTCCGACTAAAGATCGTTTGAGGCGAAATCCTTGAAAGTGTAAATGTTTAAGAATAAAGTCTAGCGCTTTGCCTGTTTTACCAGCACAGGGCAGTCCCTTTTTCTCTTCAAGCCGACCAGGACAGGAGAATACGGCTGTGATTGCTGTAGAACTGTTCAAATTTTCGAAATAGGGATGATGTTTCATTTCCATTCCTTTTAAGACAGATTAGGGGCTAGTTTACTAGCCCCTATATTTTATTTCAATAGTTCTGCGATGATTCTTGCCTGAACATCGGGATTCATTTCGATGTACATGGTGCCACCGCGCATGAAATCGTATTTGTCCTGAAGTCGGCCAAGCCATAGCCAGTTACTTTGCCTTGTTGCGTGAAATTTCCAGGCAACTTCCCTTGCGTAGCCAAGATTATCGGTCTCGCTAGGTTGCAGTATCTTAGAAGATGTTACGAAGCCGATGGCCTTGATATAAAGTCCTGCCTTGGGACTGAACGACTTAAGGAAGACGATATCCCCTATATTTATCTGGCGAAGCATTTCGTGAAACGCCGGAGCGTCCTTGCTGTCCCAGCCAATACAAGCGATGCCTTTGCTGATGAAGGTTGATGTGTGGTCTTCTGTGCCGCTAGAATATGCGGCTCCAATACCATAAAACATATTTTACCTCTCTAATAAATTTAGGTATAGGATTCTGTTAATGGAGTGTGCCCTGTTCCACAATTTCGTGGTATTACAATCAGCTCACTAGCCTATCGCATAATAGAAAAAAACAGGTATGATGGCAAGGGGGTAGAAAAAAGAACCCTGCTATAGCAGGGCCTTAGAAAAAACTAATCTTTGTCTTTTTCACTTCGATATACTTGCCATTCTCCAATGTTTGCCCCGAAAATTCTCCGGGGCTCGAGACCGAAATCTTCTAGCTCTTTCCATATAGCATCAACTTTCTTTTTTCCTGCTTCCGTCGAAGAAACTAAACCTATATAGGTTGATTCAGGTAGACGGATTTTCTTTTCTGGAGTTAATTTAAAAAAGCCATGTCTTGCGAGTATTTCTTCCCTTTGATCCGTTGTTGAAGAATCTGAATCGGAATCAAGTGTAATAACCATCCTTACTTTTTCAGCCATAAATACTCCTTGTTGCTGAGTTTAGTTTATAGTCTAAAAATGTCTTTTTATTGATGAAAATCCAATAACTTTATTCAAAAAAACTTTGCTGTGTGACGTGTGTCACGCTAATTGAAAAATGAATACGGTTATAATACGCCCACGTTTCAGCGGTATACAAAAAAAATCGGACTGCAGGGCGGGGTGTGGGGTGAATAAGGGGGTGTTTTACCCTCGTTTGGGGTGATTGAGGCTGGAAAAGATTACTTCTTTATTATTTTTATGTTTAATTGGATCGCTTTTTGCGGTAGGAGTTGTTATTCTATGGATGCGGCTAAACTGGACCAATTGAAGGATGTCCTGAATCGGGTATGGGCCGAGGACACCTGTTATCCTGGTTCGTGGAATAAGAATATCCCATGCAAGGGACAATGTGAGCCGACGGCATGTGTCGTGCAGGATTTGTTTGGCGGTGATATTTACAAGATTGTCGGCGACGAGTCAATCGGTGCTAAGGGCGCGCATTTTTTCAATGTTATTGATGGCAAAATTGTTGACCTGACTGCCGCTCAGTTTGATGGTCCTGTTGCCTATGGAAAGGGCAATAAGGTGGAAGGACTTGCTCTTCGACAGCTGAGAACTCATAGCCGATTTAATCGAAAGCAACGCTATGAAAACCTGAAAAGAAAGATTGCTGCTATAATGGAATATCCTTTAAATGCTGAGGGGAAATAAAAGGCTGTTTATGACGAAACAAGAATATATCCAATCCTTGAAGAAAGAAGTTGAACAGTTTCATCCTTTTCTAAGGGACCGGCTTTTTGCGGCTATGCAAAAAGAGGCTGCTATTGATTCCTACGATTATACACATGGAAATAATGAGCAAGGTGCTGATTTTATAGTTATGACACGTAATAGTGTTACTAAGAGGGAATATGCTGTTGCTGTAATTGTTAAGTCCGGTTCTATCACAAACTCACTTGATGTTGTTGAACGACAAATTTCTCAATCGACAACAGACCGAAAAAATCAAAATGGTGAAGAGTTTTCTGTCCGTAGTTTTTGGGTAATTACAAATAATACCATCTCAAAGAATGCAAGAGATTATATAAATAAAAAATTCGATAACTTGAATATTGAATTTTGGGATTATCAAGAAGTAGTTAGATTAAGTGATTTGTATATGGGTGATGATTGGTTGGAACCGCATCATTCGACAAATACCTTCTTGCAGACGAAACGGCAGTATTTTGTGGATATGATGTCAAGGAATTCCCTTGCCCAAAATTTAGGAGAATTCTCTTTAAGACAAACTGTTGTTGAACGAAAGGCCGAATACAATAGCAACCAGCAGAAGAATGACCCGCCGAAGAAGGTAAATGTCTTGGAGTGCGCCAAAAAAAGGAAAATGATTCTGCTTGAGGGGGGATTTGGTTCTGGCAAAACTCGCATGCTCCATCAGATTGGCCTTGATTTGTGTGACCAAAAGAATGATGAACACCCGTTGATTCCGATTTATTTGACATATCAGGATTTATGCACCAAATATAGACTCGATGCAGACGAAGTTGTTCTCAATGAAATAGAAAAGAGTGTTCAGGATGAACTGCAAGATGATGGCCAGTACCTGTTCCTTATAGATGGTGTTGACGAAGCAAACTTTCCTGATCGTGAAAAAGCTGAAAAGTTATTCAAGTTTTATCAAAAAATAGAATCGAAAAATGCGAATGCGGTCCTGGCGACTAGAAACATAACGCCGCTATTTCAAAAAGAAGAAAGACTTAAGAGCGACTGTCGTGTATTGGAAATACGTCCTTTATCTACAACAGAAATAATCCGCTACATTTTGAATGTTTGCAAAAGAGAAAATCTTTCGAATAGGGTGTTCTCGGATTTAAGCAGTAATGATTTGCTTAAGGATATTGCGAAAATCCCCATTACGGCGATTCTACTTGCTCAGATATTAAAAAACGATGTGAAAGATTTGCCATCTACATTGCCCGAACTTTTCCAGAAATTTGTAGAGTTGTCTTTGGGAAGATGGGATGTCGAAAAGGGCTTGCTAGCCCAAAAACAGTATGAAGCTCTCGATGCTATTGCGACCGATATTGCGATATACATGTTCGACAACTCCCTTACGCAAATAGGCGAAGATGAGGCGAAAGGGTTCTTTGTAAAATATGTAAATGAGCGCAACACCGGATTGGTTGTTGAGCTGCTATATAGACATTTAGTGGATAATTCTGGCATTGTGACGGTATATGATGGATGTTTTTCGTTCAAGCACCGTGCAATTTTGGAATTCCTGTATGCTAGAAGGAAGGCTCTGGAAAAGACTCTCCCTATCAACAAGCAAATGCTGACTCTGAATTGGCAAAATGTCTATTATTTCTATTACGGATGTCTGAAAGATTGCCCTGATGAAATTAAGGCGTTCAAGGATCTCGAATGCAGTAACACGTTTGAAAAAATGATGAAGCTGTTTTTTGCGCCGAATTTCCTTTTGGCAGCATACAATACACCATATGATGTTATATCTGAAACTTTGTCTAGCGCATTCAATGAGTCTGGTCACATCTATCTTGAAATGAAAAAGGATGCCGATTGCCCATTTTTGCGTTTTTCGGAGATGAATTTTCTGTGGTTCTTCCAAATGCTGATGAGGAATCTATATTCCTACAATTTCTTTAGAGATGCCATCGAAAAATATCTGGTGGATTTAGACTCGAATAAAATTACCGAACCCGATGCTTACACGCTGTTCTTTATTTCTATGATTCGCGTGACATTAAAAATCGACAAGCCAACAGATTTCTTGTTCGATATGCAAAATAAGTTGCCTGCCCAGATTAAGCTGGGGCTTTTCCATGAAGTTAAATCCGAAAAGGACTTGTCGGAAAAAGCGACGACTTACATTAAGAAAATGACTAACAAATTGAAAAAAAATGGTTTTGCCGATAAGGGATTCTTGAAAACCCTTTACAATGAACCTTTAACGGTTAAAGCTAAAAAGAAAGTTTAATAACAGGAGTAAGAAATGAAAACGATTAAGAAAATTGGCCTGGTGAGTGCTGTCGCGTTTGCGATGTTTGCGCTTTCGGCTTGCGATGACTCTTCGTCGGCTAGTTCCGATGAAACAGGTGTTTCCAGTTCGTCTGTAGAGTCGCCTGATTCGAGTGTCACCCTGAGCGGAGCGTCAGCGGAGTCGAATGGGTCTAGTAACGAAAATATGGAAAAAGACAAGTCGTCTAGCAGTAAGAAAACGACTTCTAGTTCTTCTGCTTTATCGACGGATTCGAAGAATTCTTCATCAAGTGGTAAGTCGGGTAGCAGTAGTTCCCAGACTTACCGCAGATGTCAAGAAGGGATGCTTGATACCTTGTATGAAGAGACGCGCACTCTTTACAAACATTGCGAAAATGATATGTGGAGAACGGATTCAATTGTGAAAATTGTAATAGAACAGCCCAAGGTTTACCCGAATATGGATAGCGTATTTGGGTCGGAGTTTAAAGCGTACGGCACGTACGAAGATTTGCGTGATAACAATGTTTACAAGACTACCAAATATTATGAAAAGTTCCAGCAGAATGGTGGAACTGTAATAGACAGTTTTACCGTAATGGCTCAGAACCTGAATTACGCAGAAATAATGATTGACAGCACCACGACAGTATTTGATGACAGCAAGGTCGAAAAACGCTGCTACAAGGATGACCCCTGGTATTGCGACAACTACTTTGGTGCCCGTTACACCTGGAGCGAGGCTATGGGACTCCCCAAGGTGTGTGACAGCGTTGGTGTTGCAGATAACCCCAAGTGCAACATTGACCTTAGCAAAAAAGTTCAGGGGGTATGCCCGACGGGTTGGCATGTGATGACGGAAACCGAATGGAAACACTTTGCCTACACAAACGGCCTAAATATGACTTATTCTCTATTGTCACATGCCGTATGGGAAAAGAAGAGCGGGAATAATCCTTATGGAATGTCCGTTCTGCCAGAAGGCGATGAATACCCTTATAATAAAGGTGCCAGTTTTTGGATTCCCTACGAAAAGTCTGAGAGTAATGGCGGAGTAGTTGATTTGGCCATTGATTATTTCACAGTAAGTTCAGCAAGAAAGTATGGTTTTATGAGTATTCGCTGTGTACAAGACGAAGGCGATACTTTTTTAAGGTAAAAACAAGAAAAATAAAGAACGGAGCAGACTCATGGCTAAGAAAAATCCGAACGACAAGAATCTAAACAATTACAAAATAGAGGCACTTGAACCCCGTTGGATGATGGATGGTAACCAGTGGGGTAGTGAAATTCTGTCCAGTGGTTATGATGTTGTTGAGTCTGCTTCGGCTAGTTATGAAAAGTGGGAGTCTACCAAAATTGATACCGTAACACTTAAGGACGAAAACTCGGGTGAAATGAGTTTTGCGTCCATCAAGGATTTTCTGGATAATGAAAATATACTTGAAACAGGGATGAACTGGGTCAAGGATAGGGTCGGTGCTGCATGGAATCGGGTGTTGGCTGATAATAATCTCGATTCCACATCTGTTGTTTCTGCCGCAGATGTCTTTGACGAACTTGATGGAACTCTAAACGACAAGGATGGGTGGCAATTTACAATATCTTGTGGAACGAATGATTTTACCGTAAGCGCAACATTCAACAAGTATTATGAGGTGCCAGATGACACGTTCCTTATTGCGGACTTGAAGAATTTTGCGGGCGTAGACCTTAAACTTATTCCACTGGATTCAGAAAAAGCCTTGCATGTGACAGGTTCCTTTAGCTGCAAATTTGATGGGCAAGAAAGTGTTTCCTATACAACGAAACCAAATCTCAATGCAGAAATAGCCTTTAAGCAGATTATATCCAATCAAGTTGACCTAGAAGATTTGGAGGATGACTACGGCCTGGAACAGAATCCTTCTTACTACGGAACACAGGGGAATGCGTTCAATTATATATCAGTTGCAGATTCTCCAAATGACGATGTTTCGGATTATTCTGCCAAAGTAGGAATGAATCTTGGAAGTGTTTCTCAAAAAGTTACAAAGACCCATTCTGGCGACTTGAATTTTTATACCGGTATTGTAAACGATTCTACAACACAGATTCTTAAAGGCCCCAATGAAGAAAATCTCTTCTCGAATGTCTATGTCAAATTGATATATGATGAATCGCAACGGGTCTGGAAATGGAATGATAATGTTATAGCGGCTTTAGAAAATTTTGACATGGGGTTGGTGCTCCGCAAACTTTCGGACCTTTCACAATGGTTGCAATTAAATTCTACTGCAACTTCCGAGAATCCGACACCTTTGCTATACGATTCCTTCAATGGAATATTGAACCAAAACGCCTCTGAGAATGCGTGTCTACCGAAACTGCTGAGTGAAGTTATTGAAAAAGCACCTTCGACATTGGTAGGCTTGTATCAGTGCGCACAAAAATTTTCTTACACTTTTTTAACATACGATTCAACTTCGAAAAAGTTAGTTATTCCGTTTAGATTAAAGTTGCAAATGCCTGGATCGACGGACCAAACGCAACTGGTTGATGCGGAAATCGAAACGGTAGTTTCGTTGGCGACAAAGGCCCTTACCGATCGTGGTTTTGTTGTCCGTGATAATAAATCACTTGACCTGACTACAAAAAACATTATATTAAGTTTTGACCTTGTTGTTGATTTAGGAGATGTTTCGAGTAGCAAGGTGTCAAAAGATTCAAAAATCGTAGAGTTCCTGAACGAAAATGCTTTTGAAAATACTTTTGGAACGAACTGCGTCATTGCTGATAATGGGCTGGGTTTTGCATTCCCTGATAGTTCTACCTATAAAGCCAAGGATGATGTCCAGGGAATTTATTTTACCGTATCGACAACTCCAAAGGATGCATATGCCTATAGTGATGCATATATTACTTTCAACAGCGATTTTTTAGCAGCTGTAAATGAAGATGAGGAAATTGAGCTGATTTTAAAGAAGAACGGGGATTCCGATGTAAAGCAATCTTTCTGCTTCCATGCTTCTGGGTCCATAGAAGAATTGGCGTCAGCAATTCAGGCTGAATTAGCGACTAACGAGAAATATCTAGAACATAAAAAAGCAACTGTTCGCTATGTCGGTAACTATCTTATTATTACCAATCTGGCGAAAGATTTTTATGTAGCATCTCTAGAAGTTGATGATGAGAAGGCTACAATAAATGAAAGCTCCACGCAACCGGTATTTGTTGAAGTCTCAAAAAAAATGCCTATAGCAATTCCTTCGGCTGGGACAATAACACTCAGTATAAGTGGCGTAGATGATGTAGTAATAAGTCCAAACTTTTCAGGGGCGAAAAATGAGGAGGATGTGGTTCGTGTATTAAACCAATGTCTAAATGATCTTCAAGGAAATGATAAAAAATTTGTGGCAGAACTTAGGGATGGTAAGGTCGCGTTCCGTACAACGGGAGCCTATTGTGCAAGTTCTTTTACCGTCAGTGGCTCAAATTTAAGTGAAATAGGATTTGTTCAAAATCTGACATCCAATAATTCATGTTTAGAAATTATTGTCGAAAGAGATAATGATAATAAAGAATTTAAGGCTAATGTCAACTTCGATGATTGGTGGTTGTCATCGGAAGGATTGTCACAAAGAACGGTAGGTAACCTGTTAAGTAAAATCTGTGGAACATCTTTTGTTGGTGACCAAGAGACTGTATCAGACGTTTTGTCCTTTGATGAAAATACACTTAAAATTGCGGGGACAAACAGTTATACTATAAAGTCGATAAAAAATTGTAATGGGTTCTCTTTGGCGTCGTTGCTTGGGATTGCTGGCGAAAATACCGCCGATGTGCCTGCAGATTTCACTGTTGATGTTTGGAAACTTGATGCAGAAGAATCGATTTTATACAAGAATTTTGAATTAAGTTTTGAACAGACTTTGACTGGTAATGCCGAAATAGACGCTAATCTAGGACTCATACGTAGCCAGTTTAAAAAAGACAATGTGAATTTAGAACATACGATTACATTGTCTATAAATGCGGAGCCGGGTGCTAATGAATCCTTTGAGTTGCCTGACTATAGATTGAATGCTACGCAGGAAATAATAAATAAAAAATTTGATGAAGTAGTATCGTCTTACAACAATCTTTGCAGCTTGGCATCGAATTTAAGTTTAAACCCAATTACCCTTTCATCTTTGGAAACTTTTTTTCAACTGATAAACACTATTGAACAGTTCCAAAGTTCAATATATGATTTTAAACAAATTGTTGATAATTCTTGGAATAATCTCAATTCTATAAAATATAAATCCTATACTTCAGCTATACAGTCTCTAGCGCAATCATACAACGGATTTGTGACGGATTTTGAAAATGTATGTCAGTGTATCGAGTGTATAAATGTTGATTCTTTTAAACAGATTCTTGCTAATCCAGTTGGTTCTAACCAGTCGCTTAATCTAACAAATCTTTCCAACCTTTTGGAGGAACTAGAGGGGATTATTGAGGATATAAACTCTTTAGATGTTTCTACGATTTTGAATGATGTTAAGACTTCTTTGTTGTCGGTTGTTCAAACAATAAAGAGTGACTATGAACAAGGTGCTTCCGTCATCGTGTCAAAAACACAAGGCGGCACCTTAGTTCTTGAAGAAGTAGACTCGTGCAAATTGGGCTCAATTTCTTTACGTGATTTATCTTCTGTTGAAGAACTTGTTTCTGATAATGTTTCTTCATTGAGCAATGGTGTTCTTGCTAACCAAAATGTTTTAGATGCTTGGTCTGTTACTTCTGCTCATGATGTTTTAAACTTGTTGGGAAATGAATTTGGTGAAAAATTTTTGGGTAAACCTAAAATAGGTGAAACTTCAACAACTTTTGATGGTCTTGTTTCAGAAAGTTTGTTGTCTTCGAAGATTCCATTCATTGACCATTCCTTTATAGAACTAGCTGGCCTTGATACAAAATTGTATGAACTGTATAATTTGATGAACAAGGCTGAATCCCTTACTCTCCAAGATTTTGTGGAACAGTTGTCTGCTAGAACTGGTATAGGTTGTGTTTTGTCGATGATTGAATCTAACGAAACATATGCCGTCGTTTTGAATTTTGGATGGTCCTATGCCATAATGGATAAGAAAATTACACTAGGAAATCTCGGTGGCCCTTCATCCTTTATTGGAGGCGGAATTGATGTGACTTTAAACGGTCACTTGAATTTTAATTTGCAGGCGAAAGTTGTTTACTCGAATGGAAACGTATCAATTGTCTTCGATCAAACAAATCCGTTGGTAGATGCCTCTTTTACGATAGCACAAAATCCACTTTCTGGTAAGATTAATGTTAATATTGATGGAGAACAATCCTTGTCGCTTCTCGAAATAACGGGAGGTAGTTATATTGATGTCGAAGCATCTTGTAAGTTTGGTTTTGGAACAAATACGTTCTTTGAATGTAAGGAAGCTTCCCTGAAAGTTGATGGTCTGCTTAACCTTTCTTTGCTTGGGGCGGACGCAGGTTCCATTGAGATTGGCTCAAGTTACGGGAATAATTCCATAAATCTGCTGAATTTAGGTGACTTGTCCTCGCTAACGCCACAGTTGATTTACTTAAGCGAAACGGACGAAGAAGCCGATACAATAAAAGGTAATTCTCCAATTTATGTTGATTTACATAAATTGGATATATCTCTTTCCCGTTTTAACCTGTTCGACAACCTGGCTTTGGTTGGCGATGGGCTCTCGCAACTTTTGCGCAAGGCGATTAGTGGCTTGAATAGCGAAGTCTTGCGTGATTCAATGAGAAATGTGCCTTTTATCGGGGACCGTATCATTGCCGCTGCGGATTGTCTTACCAGATTGGATTCCGATTTTGTGGAGCCGCTCCGTAAATTCCTGAATAGTACCCGAAACGTTGATGAAGTCGTGATTGCCGAGAAGTTGTATGATATTTTAAGTCAATACAATCTGTTTGCAACGGAATTAGACAGGCCTTTGGCAAATTTGGAAAATGGTGCGACAGAAACATGGGCTGACAAGCAATTTACTCATTGCTATAATGGAATTCAGTATTATAAGAATGAGGACGAGGCCGGCTGGCGCTTGCGTTTAGGTGGACAGTACGAACTGGACCGCAATGCTGATTTTGATTTGGGTTTCCCTGGATTAGGTCTCCGTTCAGAAGGTGGACTTAAAATTACCTTGGGATGGATGCTGGATATTGGATTTGGTGTCAATAAAAATACAGGAGCGTTTATCCTGTTGTCCAATGGAAAAGAATTTTGGAGTGGAGAAGGTGAAAATAAGACTCTTAACAGGTCTACATCCGGTGTCGATTACGAAGAAAATAAAGAAGGTTTAACGAATCATGTCGGTGACGACTTGAAGGTCTGGATTACAGTTAGTACGAACGATGGCTTTGAAATAGATGGCTCGTTGGGCTTTTTACAGATGACGGCGACGGGCCATAATTTTACAGGGGCTTCTGCATACCTTGGCGTTGATTTGAATGATGGAAGGAATGACAAAACAGTAGATGCTGAGACGGATGGCAAAGATGACTATGGAAAAGACTCTGTAATAAACATCTATAGCCTCGCATCAGAACTTTCTGTAGAGGCAAACTTGCTTGCAAGTGTTAATATTGATGGTTTGGAATTAGAATTGGGTATAGGGGATGGATCGAGTGCATTCCCGAAGTTGACTGCTGAATTGAATCTTGACTGGTCCGCTTCAATTGGTGGTGGCGAAAATAATGGTCTCAAACTGTTGTCGCTGAGTAATCCCACCTTTGATGCAGGAAGTTTTATTTCGAATACTTTTGGTTCTGTGGTCAAAAGGATTCAGAGCGTAATAGGCCCCATACAGCCGTTAATTGATTTCTTGCAGGCTGAAATCCCTGTTTTGAACAAGTTGCCTGCTGGCAAGATTCGGATTACTGTCCTTGACCTTATCAAGATGTATGGCTCCAAGAACGATATGGACTTTGGATTCTTGGATGACATAATCGCAATTAATAGAATTGTAAAATTATTCAATGAAGGCTCAAACAATAATTTGAGTAATGATTTGCTCTTGAAGTTGCCTGATCTAATTTTATATGAAGATGCTGATGGTTATGATTCTAGTAATGGAGATAGGCGAAAAAGATCTGATGCAAATATATCCAGCATAAATTTCCTCAATGGATTTTCGGACAATCTTGATTCGTATATACAAACGCTTCGAGAAACGTTTACTCTTTCTTCTGCAACGAATACTTTTGACTGGGGAAACTATCAAAGTAAATTTAACGACATTATGAGTGGCTTGAACGGCGTTATTAATGAAAACCCTCGAGCTTCATCTTCTGCGAGTGCTTCTTTTTCAACAAGTGGTGGCGGCGGGTTTGCTTTCCCGATTCTTACCAACCCATTGACTGAAATTGTTGGTCTTTTCCTGGGTAGGGAATCTACCTTGGTGACATACGACATGTCACCGCTAAAGTTCGACTTTGACTGGAAAAATAGTTACCCGATTGTGGGACCGCTATGTGCCGACATTGGTTTTAATTTCGGGGCCTGCATTGACTTGGAGTTTGGGTATGATACACACGGATTGCGTCGTTGGAGAGAGAGTGACTACAAGAATTATGCGGCTTTAATTGACGGCTTTTATATTGCTGACTGGAATGATGACGGCAAGGATCTTGCTGAGGTCGTATTCCATTCGGGTATTACGGCTGGAGCCAGTATCGCGGGCCGGGCTGGTGTCAATGTAGGCTTGAATCTGGATGTGAATCTTGATTTTAAGGACCCGAATAATGACGGGAAAATTCGCCTTGGTGAAATGGCGGATATGCTCAAGACGAACCCGATAATGATATTCGATGCTTCTGCTGATATAGAAGTGGAAGCCTATGCATATTTGGATTATTTCTTCGGTCGCAAAAAATGGACCTTGTGGAGCAGCGATGCGTTTGAATTATTCGATACCGCTTCTAAAAAATCTAATACGCCAACACTTGTTTCAGACAATGGAGATTACCTTGTTGTAAATGTTGGTGATTTTGCGGCAGGTAGGAATTCTGGTAATCTGAGCGATGGCGATGATGTCGTAACGATTGAATTTACGGGCGCGAAAAAGTTTAAAGTTTCTTGGGGAAATTATTCATCCGAAGAAATCAGTCTTGACAAAGACTCAAGTAATCCCAAGAAAGGCATCTGCGTTTATGCGGGAAAAGGCCGTGACACAATCACAATAAAGTCTTCGAAGGATGTAAATGTTTCTGCCGATGTTGTTGTCTATGGCGGAGACGGTGAGGATTTAATTGATGCTTCCGGATTGAGTTTGGCTGCGGATGGAAATGCCATATTGATTGGAAATGGCAGCCTTGACGTTATCAAAGGTGCTGGTGGTTTAGGAAACAACTTCATATTTGGAGAGATCGCGCGATTTGTAAAGGACGACGATAAGGTAAAACTAGCCGAGGCCTATCCCGATGTAGCTTCTGCGGAAACCAATGTTTTGTTTGGTGGAGCGGGGAAAAACTTCATCTTCGGTGGGGCAGGTAGTGATATACTCTATGCCGGAGATTTCGCAGAAACGACGAACTATCTGTTTGGCGATGGTGGTAGAATAGAATACAACGAAGACAATCTTCTCGAAGTTAGCCGTTATGATTTGTTTGACGAAGGCGGCGATGATTTAATATATGGTAGCGTTAATGACGATAAACTGTATGGCGGTGCCGGAACAGACTGGATTGAAGGTCTTGAAGGTGATGACGAAATCTATGGTGGCCAAGGAAATGATATCTTAATCGGCGGAAACGGAACTGATAAAATCTATGGGTATGATGGAGCAGATGTCATATTTGGCGATACGCCTGCCGAGCCGAACATGGTGATTGCTGGTGCTGGTGATACAGTAGGTATTCTGCCTTATGACTATCTTTCTTCGGATTACTATGATAGTAAATCATCTCACCCGTTGTTCTCCAGTGCAGGCTTGGTGCTGACAACACCTCAACAGCATTTTGTTAATCTGCCTTTTGAAAAAATTAAAAGCATTGTTTATTCAGGAGAACAAATAAACGTTAATAAACTTACGGTTCTATCAAAAATACTTGGGTTAAATGAAGAGGAACTAAAAACTAATGACTCGTATGATACAACCAAGATAGAATCTGCAATTTTAAGTAAACTTTCCAAAGTCCAGGATAATGAGGGCCTGTCTAATTCAACGGATTACATTTACGGCGGCAATGGTTCTGACATCATCTTCGGCGATGACGGTGCAGACGGAGCATCTGCTTCGGGTGGTAATGATGTTATCGAAGGTGGCGCCGATAACGACTTTATCGATGGCGATGCCGGTGACGACCGCATAACGGGCGGTTCCGGCGAAGATGTCATTTACGGCGGCCAGGGTAACGACATTCTCGATGGCGGTGCCGGGAATGATATCGTGTTCGGTGATGACGGAATTAATGGATTTGCGACAGACCAGAAGGGGACTTCGGATTTATTTGCCTATCAGGAAGATAGCGAAGCGAGAAAGAATCAGGGCCTCGTATTTGGAGACACCATCAATTCTTTCGTAAATAATTTCGGAATCAAGGCAGATGCGAAGTCGAATACAAGTGGCGGGGCCGACACGATTATTGCCGGGAATGGCAGCGACATCGTGGACGGCCAGAGCGGCGACGATTCCTACATCGTGAACATGATGGGGGGCGGTAACCGCGCCTATACAAACGTGATGGATTCGGGTGAAAATGACGCGTCCGATTCCTTGACCATCAACGGAACCGTCAATGCCGACGAATTCCTGATTCGCGCGTCGGACCTCGGCCTGGGTATGGTGGCATCGCTGCCGGAAATCCAGACCGACCCGAACAGCCCTGCAAGCAGGACCCAGATCGAGCGCGTGAACTTCTGGAACGTGGGGGTCGAAAAGACCGGCGTCGAAAACCTCGCCGTGAATGCCGGTGCCGGAGACGACAAGATTTCCATTGACGGGACACTTTCTACAATCTCCATCGATGCTGGCGCCGGTAACGATATGGTAACGGTTGGCCAGATGTTCGATTCAAAACGGACGACCGACGCAAATCTCAGCAACGTGCAGCCCAAGGATGTTTTCGGGACGACGGAGACGACCCAGGGCTACCTGAGCAACGGCGTAGAACACGCAACATCCATTGTCGGTGGTGAAGGTAACGACACCTTCAACGTGTTGCACAACAAGGCGGCGGTGTCGCTTTCCGGTGGCCTTGGCAACGACACGTTCAATGTCGCCATGTTCCAGGAAAAGCATGAAGACGAAACCACGTCGATTGTCGAGAACGGCCCGGTCACGCTGATTGGCGGAGCGGGTATCGACAAGATGAGCATCGCCGGAAGCGAAGGGGACGACACCTTTGTGATTTCCCATGGGCGGATTTTCGGCGAGGGGATCGATGTGCAGACGGTGAGCATCGAGGACAAGAATGTCTACGGTGGCGACGGCGACGATTCCTTCTATGTGCTTGATTCTGAAACGAAGGAAATAACGAAGCTCTACGGCAACAAGGGCAACGACAGCTTCTACAACGGGGGCGTGGGTTCCGCCGACATGCCCGCGTTCCTGACGGCGACCGCGGTGGATTCCGGAGCCATCAATGTCGTGTTCGTGAACGCGAACGACACGACGAAGGTGCTTGACACGCCTACGGCCGTATTGCCCGAAAACGGAAATGCGGTTGATGCCTACAGGGTGAAACTTGATAGGGCTCCCAAGGCGGGCGAGACCGTTACGGTGACGGTGTTCGCTCCCGGGGCGACCACGGAAGCGCATGGACGCGGCGACCGCGAAATCTGGCTTGTGGACGGAAGCGGAAATCTTTGCAAGTCTCTCTCGTTCAAGTTCGCCGCCACGGCGACGGGCGACGGCGTTGTCGCTTGGAATTCCCCGCAGTTGGTAAAGGTGAAGGCCATAGGCGATGCGGTACGCGAAGGGGACGACTACTTCTCGCTGCTGCACAATGTGTCGCTGACCGCGACACAGACGAATGTCGAAGCGTCCGTGGTGAAAACCTGCAAGAACGCACTGGTGTTCCTTGACGAACCCGGTACGCAAACGACCGTTGACAACAAGTTCTCGGTAACGCAGGAAGTCGTTGTGACTGCCTCCACTGGGAATGAAGTCGCTGTGGATAACCTTTCATTGCCTCCCGCTACGAGCGGGATAAGTGCCTGGTATATGCAGGACGGGGCACCCGTCTTCATTGATGCGGGGAGATTGTCCATCGATGAAGATGTGCTGAAAATAAATATAAATTCTCTGGGATTGACGCCCGGCACGAGGATTTATTTCAACTACCAGCATAGCGAAGTCTTGCTGGATGACGAAAGCATTGTCCAGATGGCCTACAGTACCGAGGGCATGACCGATATGCTTGAATTTACGTCTGCGGATGATGGGACGAAAAATTCCGTATGTGCCGAGAGTCTGCTTGGAACCATAGACGCGGACAATGCAAGGTATGTCTACAGGACTGCGGGCACCCAGATAATTATCCTTGACAAGGTCTCGCTCAAGCCGGTTTCCCTCAAGGGGAATGTATCATTCCAGCCGGTGGACGGCTCTATCGTTTACCCGCAGGTGACGATTTATGACGAGGAGAATTCCTTCCAGAATGTCTCCAAGGAAGAAATCGCGCAGCACATGCAGGACAACACGATTGAAAACATCAAGGGCGCCCTGTACGAAGACGGCATGGGCAAGGAGTTCAGCCTTGGCGATGTCGGCCCCGCGATGCTCCGTTACGGTACTTCGACGACGCCGACAACCAACGACGAGAAAAATGCGGCATCCGCCGAAGACCTTGCCGCCTGGGCCGCGGCTGCCCAGGCCGCAGCGCAATTTGACGAGAGCCAGAGCGTGGACCGTGTTTTCACCAACAACATGGGAAATGCCAAGGCGGGCGTAAAGAACGACCTTCAGGCTTTGGAATCTGTCGGGACCATCGACCAGTCCGTGATTCCGGTGGCGGGCGGTTCGCCGGTTATTCTCAATTCCCTGCCCGATGTGCAAAAACAGGCCGACACGGAATGGTTCAATTCGGACTCCGAGTCGCTCCGCTTTACCCATAAGGACCTGGCGGCAACCGACGAGAACCGTATCAACACCGGCAACATGGAATACGGGGAATACAACCTGGGTACGGGCGCGGACACGGTGGATATCTACAAGTCCATCTACCGCGAGGACGGATTCCAGACCTTTACCGTGATGAACAGCGGCGAAGGTGGCGACACGATTAATGTCCATAGCTACCAGGATGGCGAAGACGACCAGCTGGTGATCAACGCTGGCGAGGGCAACGACACCGTGGCTGCTACCGGTGCGAATGTGATCAAGGAAGGCCTTATCGTGTTTGGTGGCCTTGGTGATGACTCCATTGACATAGACAGCGACAGTTCCCTTGTCTTCGGCGACCGTGGCCAGGTGCTGTACCACGACGATGACGGCAACGTGGTGACCCGCCTCGGCGACGACAGGACCGGTACACCCGGCGTTGATGAGGAAGATGAAGAATGGAATGCTGGCGGTTCCGACTATGCGACAGGCAAGAACAAGGATTCCGAAGCCTACTGGCAGACCGACGGTGTTCGCCGCGGCCCGAGCATTGCCCGCACGGTGACTGAGAACCAGGGTGGAAACGATGTGATAACCCTTGCCGACGGCAGGAATGTCGTTTTCGGAGGAGTGAACGCAACACGAACCGTTCCTGCGGATGCTAGCGAGCATGAGAACGAGAATGAAGTCATTTCGACTGGCAATGGCAACGACCTTGTATTCGGCGATGACGGCTATGCCACCTTCGGAGGGCATGCCTCTATTGCCGAAGCCCTCGGGCAGGATAACGCTCCCGAAGTTCGCACCGAGGCGACCCTCAGTTTCAACTTCCAGGGAGCTTCGCAGACTGGGCTTGATTCTGCCGCCGTGGCGGGTGCCCTGAATGCGACCCATGGCGACGACTACCGCAGCGCCAACTGGAACAACGTGGGCGGGAACCTTGCGGGCACCTACGGCAACGACGACCGCGAGGTGGTGCGCTTTGACGACGGCACCCGCGCAAGCGCCGTGAGCGTGAGCTACGGTGGCATCGAGAGCCACCGCAATACGGACACCGACAACCGTATCAACCTGCAGGCCTACGGCCACAACTTCGCGAACGCCTCTACCGACGCGGATGCGGCGCTGATGAACGCGGGCCTCATGACCACGGCCCCGAACGCCCAGTGCGACAACAGGCTCGAAGTCGTGGTGGATGGCCTTGCCCAGTACTTTACGGAATACAGGGTGGTGGTCTATCTGGATATACCGGATTCCCATTCCGCGTACGAGCACAGCGTCCGCAAGGTGAGCCTGTATGTGGGCGACTCCAGTGCTGCCCTGCAGAGCTTCTATGTGGACGATGCCGAAGGCGAAAATTTTGACGGCGGCTACGAACGGGCCACAGCCACGACGGCATCCGCGGCAACCTACGCGAACTACGCCGTGTTCACGGTGTCTGCGGCCAATTTTGCCGACAACTTCCGCGTGGTTATCGAGGACGCGTTCCCCGACCAGCACCCCAACGGCAAGAACTTGCCGGGCATTGCGGCCATACAGGTGCGCGGCGACCTGCATGCGCAGGATGTGGCCGTGTCTACGCAGCTGAACCTCGGCGGTGACGATACCGTCTCGACGGGTGGCGGCGACGACATCGTCGTGGGCGGTGCCGGTAGCGACTACATGGCGACCTTCGGCGAACTTGCGGGCGGCATACGTGACAACGACCTTGTGTTCGGCGATAGCGCCGAGGTGCGTTTCGAGGACCGCCTAGGCACTGGCGATACCATGGTGTCGTCTGCCCGTAGCCTTGACCCTGACGCGGACGACCTTGTGCAGGGAGTCTCGTTCGACGACCGTATCGTGACGGGTGACGGCAACGACACCGTTGTGGGCGGTCTCGGTGGCGACAAGATTCTTGCGGGTAGCCAGTTCGAACTCACGCAGCTGGGCATCGCGCAGGCGTTCTATGGTGACGAGGCTACGGTGGAAAGCCTTGACGCCGCGAACGGCCCTGCCGCCATCCGCGACCTGGAACAGCTCAAGGATACGACGGTGGAAGGCCGCAAGGTGCTGAGCGTCAACTTCACGACCCGCGACGCGGGCGATTCTACCACGGCCTCGGGCCATGCGGGCGTGGTTCACGATACGGGCTGGAACAACCTCTACCTGTACAACGGCCACCTGTACACGCACGAGGGTAACGAGAACTCGACTACGCCCGTGCTGCGCTACAGCGACGGCGGCACGGTCACAGACAGTTCCGTCGGCATATCCCTGACATCGTACGATTCGGGAACGACTGACCAGGGCCAGAACGGGAGCCTCGTGTTCCGCACCTCTACGGAGCTTGACGGCGACACGGCCAACAGCCGCCTGTTCGCGGGCTACACGGCCGCCCAGCAACAGCAGGACATCCATGTTTCGCTCACGAACCTTTCTTCGTTCCGTGGCGCGGGCGGGACCTGCGATGTGTATGTGTACCTGGGTGCTGACGACTCCGACACGGACGCCCACAGCCACATCTACGAAATCCAGGGTTCCGAGGATGGTAGCCGCTACCTGAACGACTGGAAGGGTCACGCCTTTGACGGCGACTATCGCGAGGCGACCTGTAGGAACCGTAGCGATGCGCTCGCGAACCTTGCCGTGGGAGCCACCCCCATGGTGGAACTCATCGGCAACTACGTCGTGTTCCACGGTGTTGCGGGCGATACCTTCGACCTGTATATCCGCAACCTGCACACGGAAGGCGGCCAGTGGCCTATGAACATGCCGGTGATTGCGGCCATCCAGGTGGTGGCGGGCTCGGGCAGGGCCGATGCCGCCGTGGGTGGCGACCATGACCGCGACCTCGTATTTGGCGACAGCGCTGCGCTCACCTTCGACATGGATGTGCCGTATGCTGCCGGGGAAGACCTCGCGGACTTCGCGAACATCAACCGGGTGAACGGGGCTTCTTCTGTGGCGCTTGACGATGGCCTCTATGCCCTCGGTGCCGATGATGCCATTTACACGGGCATGGACCGCGACGTGGTGGTGGCGGGCGAAGGGCTCGATACGGTGACACTCGGCTCGGGCGACGATGTCGCCCTTGGCGACAACGCCTCGCTGGTGCTGGAGCACAACAACCCCGTGGGCGTGTTCCGCCCCGATGTGGAAACTGTGCTCGAAAGCAACAACTACCAGGCCGACACTGCGGCATACCTGGGTTCGCCCACGGTGGATGCCGGGGATATCCAGGACAAGTTCGAGGATGGCGATGTGCCGGGAGTGACGCTCGAAGCGTCTGCAAACGGCGGCACGGATACATTCACCGATGCGACCGACAAGGACTGGACCGTGCAGCAGGAAGTGACTCCGGGCACGATTTCGCGCACGATTGACATTTCTTCGGGTGCGCAGGTGATTACCTTTGCCGAGGGAGAAACGGTGCTGCTGGTAAGCGACACCTGGCCCGGCAAGGACAATCCGTGGTGGAATCCGAACATCGTGTTGATTTCTGATGGTCTGGGCCATAGCGTCCCCGCCCTTGCATGGGAGTGGGACGTGAACGGCACAACTATGACGGCCTCGACGCAGGAAGGCTACTACTTCACCGTAGATATTCCCGACACTCCCAATGGCGATAACCGCTACGAAATTCGCGTGACCGCACTCGCCGCAGGCACCGCCGTCATTTCTATCGGGTAGTTTTTACTAATTTTGGAGCGCAAATGCATATGAAGAAATTGGTAATAAAAGACATCGGTCCGATACAAAGTGTTTCTTTGGACTTGAAAAAGATAAACGTCGTAATTGGTCCACAGAGTGCAGGAAAAAGCTGCATTTTGAAAATAGCCTGTTTCTGTGCCTGGGCAGAAAAACGCATCTTGCTGGAACAGGGGAAAAATGGCTTTGCAAACTTTAGCTATGTCATTGATAATCTAATCGTATTCCATAAACTGGATGGTTATATCCGTTATGGAAGTCTTATTGAATATAAATCCGATTATGTTCATTTTATTTGCGATTTCAGTAAATCGACATTTGACTTGACTATATTTGAAGGTTGTTGGCGATACAAGCGAAGTAAGATTTCTTATATACCCTCGGAAAGAAATCTTGTTGCGGCTATTCCCAACTGGTTTGAGGTAAAGTTCGATAATACGAATATCCGAAACTTTATCGCAGACTGGAATGGTGTCAGGGGCATGTATAGTCCTGGCAATATGCTTGATATTTTAGATTTGAATGTCAAATACTACTATGATGCGGAAGCATCTAGGGATTATGTCTTGCTTGGTGATGGGAACAAGGTTAACTTGACGAATGCATCTAGTGGATTGCAGTCCGTTATCCCAATGTGGGCTTACCTGAAGTTCCTTTTTGATGAACAGTATTCTGCCAAGTTGCCTTCCAATATCGTAAGTGATAGTGAAAACGAATCGGTGCTTTTCCATATATACGAAAAACGCTACAAAAAATCCCTGGAAGTGCTTGCAAGTGAAGACGATCGATATTTTGGAAAAGTCGGTCGCTTGACATTGCCCTTTAAGTCTCAAAAAGACTATAAGGAATGTTTGAAACTATACGAGAACTTTACTCGAACTGCGTATTCGGATATATACCTGGAAGAACCCGAGCAGAATCTATTCCCGCTTACGCAGGTTGAACTTGTGCAAAGTCTTCTGAAAAATGCTTCGATGCATTCTGACGGATTGTTTATTGCGACGCACAGTCCCTACCTTTTATATGCGATTAACAATTATATGCTTGGATATATTGTTCGCGACAGATTGCAGGATGATGACCGAAAGGATTGTTTTGTAGATCCCCAAAATGTAGCTGCATGGGAATTACGTGATGGGACTGTAACCCCGCTACAAGATGAAGATGGACTCATTCGAGGCAATTACTTTGACCGCGTAATGAAGCGTGTGATGAACGAATTTTCCAACTATGCCGCATACTATGGCTAACATTGTTGATAAATTTGAACACGCCCACGAATATCAAAATGACGTGTGGGTCGCCGATTATACGGAACGGACGCGTTTCGAACCGGAGAGCGCAAAAAAGGGTGTCTGCGTCTCGGAATCCGAGTTTGACGATATAAAGTCATTCCATTTGCAGAATCCCAAACATGTTGTAATCTATGGTGTTAATTTTGAAGAGCATCCACATTTCTTTCCTAAAAAAAAGAAGAATTGCGAATGCCTTTTCAAACCGAGAGATGTTGTCGATGGTGGATTTTTACTTCTTTGTGAATTGAAGTATTGTAGAGCCCATAACATTGAGGAAAATGTCGATAAGGCTTACGAACAGCTTAAGTCAACCTGGTCGCTTTTGGAAAGCCGGCAAATCTTCGATAGAAACCACTGCAAGAGTTTTCTCAATATATCTGTTCCAGACCATAGCGATAAATCGCCTTTCAGGTCCTTCACGGCAAGCCAGGATGAAGAACTGAAGTGGCTGAAGAAATATAAGATAAATTTGCTTGGCGAGAAAGACCTTTTGATTCTTGATAAGGGCGTTGTCAGAATCCCGGAAACGGAAATATAGACTAGCCCTATTCTGCGGTTAGGTCTTCGCGCAGCACGAGTCTATCGTTTTTCCAGGTTTCCAGGCCGTTCTGCAGTAGCAGTTTGCCCGTGGCCCGCATCAGCCGGACATCGATGATTCGGAGTGTTCGCATGTTTTCGAGCTGTCGGCGCTCCGCTTCGCGCAGGTCCTCTTCCACCTCGAAAATTTCGCGGTAGTTGCTCTTGCCCATGGCGAGTTTCTTGAATTCCTCTTCGAGTTCCTTCTGGTGGTATTCCACCGCAATCTGCCCGTAGCGCCACTGTTCGCGGATTTCTTGCGCCCTATTCTGCAGAATCCTGTATTCCTCGAAGATTTGCGCCTGCAACAGCATGAGCCTTGTACGGGCGGCCCTCACGCTGTATTTCTGTGCCGATATGCGGTGCCGCTCGGCAACGCCGCCGAACAGCGGTATGTTTACCTCGATACCGCCAGCAAGCACGGTCTGGCGCTTGCCCTCGGTCTTGAAGTTCCTCACGGCCTCGCGGGCCTTGTCGTTCCTGCTCCTTATGCCGTAATTGCCCACGAGGTCCACGGTGGGGAGCCAGTCGGCCCGCCTTGCCGAAAGTTCCGATTCGCGGAGCATGACCTCGGCCCCTTGCGAGAGGTAGCCCGGATGCATGAGCGACATGGAATCCAGGAATGTGAGCGAATCTAGCCTTGCCGCCGAATCGGGGGCGAGGTCCGGGCGCATGGCGATGGGGCGGGGGTCGTGGATGTATTCGCCGGACGACAGCGTGAGCAACAGCGTGAGCCTTGCGCCGCGCAGCTTGTCGAGTGCGTCGAGCCTTGCCGACTCGCGGTCGGAATACTCCGCCACGGCCTTGCTATAGTCAAGGGGCGAAAGCAGACCCTGCTTGAGCCGCTTGCCCGCATCTTCCACGATGTCCTTTGCCACGCGGGCCGACTCGGTGGCCGAGGCCAGGAACCGGTCGGCGTAGTAGTAGTTCCAGTAGGCGTCGCAGAACTTTTCGAGGACATCGTTCAGGGCGTCGCGGTATTTCTGGTAGGCGAGTTCCCTGCGGAGCCTTGCCTGTTCCAGCTCGTTCGTGGCCGAGAAGAACAGCGGGCCGTCCTTCAGCAGGTGCTGGCGCAGCTCCCCGCCAAAATAGAGTTCCGAGGTGTAGTCGCTGTGCGTATAGGTGGCCTGGTTGAACCCCACGTTATATTCGGTGCCGGTGGGGAGCGCCCCCTGCACGCCTATCTTGTATTCTTCCTTTGTTTCCGTAAACAGTGCGCCGGGCCGCTCGGCGGTCTCCTTGAACGCGCGGCCCACGAGCCTTGGCTCGAACTTGCCGTAGGCCCCCGTGGCCGCCTCGGATTCCGAGAGCCATGCGAACTTCGCTTCCGTCACGTCGGCGTTGTTCGTGAGCACGGCCTGCAGGGCAGTCCCGAAATCCAGGTACAGCGAGTCGCCCTTTTCTTCGGCGGCAAGGGCGGCAACTACTGCCAGGGTGGCGATGATGTTTACGGCGCGGAAACTCATTTAAGCAGGATTTTCCCCGTGACACCCGGCTCGACGGCCAGGTCCGTGTTGTCGAATATGACCTTCACGGTGCGCAGCATGCTGGACTTGTCCACCACGGGCGACACGAACTCGATCGTGCCCTTCTTGCGGCGAACCTGCTTGCGCCCGTCGAGCGAAAGGCTTACCTGTTGGCCGGGTTTTAGCTTGCCCGCCCTGTTCGCCACCACATAGGCGACCATGCGGCAGGTGCGCACGTCCGCGATTTCGATGACGGGTTCCAGGGCTTCGACGCTTTCGCCCTTGTTCTTGGATATGGAAACGATTTCGCCGTCGAAGGGGGCGGTGAGAACGCGCTTTTCGAGTTCTGCCCGGGCGACATCGTGTTCGAGCTTCGCGCGTTCCCTCTCGGTTTGCGCCGAGGTGAGTTCGGCTGCGGCCACGTCGTGGTTCATCTGCTTTTCCCAGACCTGTTCCGCGCTTACGGAGTTGCTGTTCTCGAAAAGGTTGCGGGTCGCGTCCAGGTCCTTCTTGTAGGCCTGGAGTTTTGCCCTGGCCGAGAGTACTGCCGAGGAGTCGTTTGCCGTGATACCCGTGATGCGGACGCGCAGCCGTTCCTCGCGGTTCACGAGGTTCATGAGCGTGTCGCCTTTGCGCACGAACGCGCCTTCCTTGACCCAGATGCTGTCAATCTTCCCGGACACGGTAAATCCGACGCGGGCCTGGTTGATGGGTTCCGTGACGCCGTCGAACCCCTGCTGCGCAAGTGCGAATGCAGCGAGGGCGAGTGCTGTAAAAAGTGCCTTGCCGAGCATCAGTCTGCCGCCGCGCTAGAGGAACTGGAAGACGAACTAGACGCAACCGATGAACTGGACTCTGCCGACGAACTTGAAGCCTCGGAAGAGCTGGATGCCTCGGACGAACTGGACTCGGGTGCCTTGGAAAGCTCGGTGAGCACCGTCAGCCCCTGCAAGTAGAGCCCGTTCTTTGCGTGGGCGGTGATGTTCATGCCCACGGTGTCGCCCGCCGCAAGGGAGTCGTCGAATGTCTCGAACATCTTGACGAACAGCGTGTCGGCCTTGATCCAGGCGTCGGCATTGGGGGACTCGTTGTCGGCGTAGATGGACTTCTTGACCTTTGCAGCCTTGCTCCACTGGACCGTGGCGAGCGAGTCGGAGAACTTGACCCAGAGCGTGTCGTTTACCGAGAATGTCGCCTTGTAGCGGCTGCTTGCCGCCCAGGCGTTGCTCGTGACGGCATAAAGCCCGCGGTTCGTGGTAAAGGCCGCGTCGCCCGAAAGGTCTACGGTCAGCCTTTCGCCCTTCTTGGTGTAGCCCACGATGCTCACGGAGTAGGACTTCTCGGCGGCAAGGGGGGCAGTGTGGCGCAGGTACAGCGTGTCGCCCTTGATTTCGGGCATGAGGACTGTCGCTGAATCGCCCGCGAGGCTTACGGAAATGTTCTCCTTGCTGAGCGCCTCGCTGAACACGTAGTAGGGCGTAATGAGCGGCGAGAGGTTCTTGTAGCCCATGCGGTTGTTGTCCATTACGTTTGAAGATACGATGACGGGGGCGCTCTCCTTGAGGGTGTCGCGGACGAGGAAGATTCTGCCCATGTCGTGCACGGCGTCGGAACGCAGGCGGGGGAGCGCCGTGTTCGAAAAGCGGTAGGTCTTGCCCTTGTAGGTGAAGGGTTCCGCCGAGAGCGTGAGGCCGGAATCGGCGGGGAGTTTCTTGAATGTGAAGCGGCCGAGCGAATCCGTCGCGGCGGAGAATGTTTCGGGGGCGATGTTCACGAAGGCCGTGTCCTGGTGCGCGAGGCGCAGCTTTACCTTGGTGGCGGGCGACTTTACGCCCGTGGCCTCTTCCTGCACATAGAGTTCGCCGGAAATTCCCGCGTTCAGCGGCGAAAGCCGCACGACGCGCGACCCGCTCGCCACCACGCCCTCCATGTAGCTCGATTCGCCCGTGGATGCCACCGTGATAATCTTGGGGGCGTAGTAAAGCGTGTCCTTCTTGTCAACCGTGTAGTGGCTGAAGGTGAAGGTGTGCTGGCCGTAGGGCAGGCCGTCTATGAAGAATGCCCCCGACTCGTCGGTATAGGCGGTCTTCTGCTTGCCGGAACCGTCCATGTAGTCTATGGTGGCCCCTTCGAGGCCAAGCCCGTTTGCGCCGCTTACGACACTGCCCGAGAAGGTCCATTTGGAGTATTCGTCGTCCTCGGAATCGGACACGGAACAGCCCGAAACGAGAGCCGCCACGGCAAGCACCGTGACAAAGGATGTACAAAGTTTAACTAGGTTCATAAAACCCCTTGATATGCCTCGGAAATCTAGTAAAAGGCCCTCCATTTTACTAAATATCCAAAAGACATTAACCTTAAAAACAAAGGAATTGCAAAATGGCAGAAAACAAGCAGCCGCAAATCGAATGGAACGACAAGGACATGCGCACCACCTACGTGAACGCGACCAACGTGGTGGCCGGACGCGAAGAGGTGATGATGATTCTCGGCGTGAATCGCGCATGGCAGATGAACCAGGAAAAGGTCGATGTCGCCATCTCCGACCGAATTGTGATGAACCCCTACACGGCAAAGCGCCTCGCCATTATGCTCAGCGCCACCGTGCGCGCCTACGAAAAGAAGTACGGCCCGCTCGACATCGGCGTGAACACCGCCCCGGCGGCAGCCCCTGCCGCCTCCGCGGCCGCCAAGGCCACTGGCAAGTCGGCCAAGTAACGCCCGCCCCGACCGCCCCCCAAGGTCCAATCTCTTTGGGGGAGGGGGAGGAGCAAATTTCTTAAGAGGATTTACAATGAGTGAATCATTTGATTTTAGAGTTATGGATGACTCTGCTTCCGATAATGATTTATTAAAAGATGGAACTCACCAGAGAATTGCCGACAGACTTTTTGAATTGATAACGAAGTCGGCAACCAAGGGGTTGACCATTGGTCTTGAAGGAAGCTGGGGTTCTGGTAAATCGACTGTTGTAAATCTATTAAGAAAGAAACTGGAAGAAACGAAAGAGACTTTCGTTTTCTACATGGATTCGTGGGCGCATGAGGGCGATTTCTTGCGCAGAGCATTTCTTGAAAGTTTTGCCCAGCAACTGCAGAATTGTTGTGAAAAAGATGATTCTATACAAGAGCTAAAAGATAAAATAAGCAATAGAGTTATAACAAAGACAATAGAAACAAAGCCTGTAATGGGATGTATTGGAAAGCTATGCGCTTTTTTGCTTGTCTTTGTTGTGCCTATAGGATTTTTATTTATAGATAATAGTTGTGATAATCTAACGATAGACCTTGATGCTTCGTTAAATATACTTTTTGTATTAGGTGTTTTATTAGTTCTTCTTCCAGCATTAATTGCATTAGTCGCTTATTTAGGTCAATTGCTTGTTCAGTTGTGGAAGAAAAGAAAAACAAAGGAAAAAGTTAATAAAGATTTTACGCTTGTTTTTTGGTCGACCGATACTACTGAATCTATGACAAATGAAACAACAAGGGAACCGGAAAAGACCTCTATAGAATTTGAGAATTTTTTTGAACAACTCCTTGGAAAAACTTATGAAAAAGGGTTTAAAAATGTTGTTTGTGTTATAGATAATTTGGATAGAATAAATCCTGAAGATGCTCTGAAAATTTGGTCAACTCTTCAGATATTTGTAGAATCGAATAACTTAAAAAGAAGTAAGTCTTGCAAGAGTGATGTTTGGGTTGTTGTTCCTTATGACGAGTCTGGATTAAGATTGTTGTGGGATAAAAAAGATAGGTCGCAAACTGAATGCGAGAAAGAAGGATTACCTAACGGAAGTGGTGATTCAAAGGAAACAGATAAAAAGAAAAACGTTCTTTGTTCTAAATCATTTTTTGATAAAAGTTTCCAGTTAAGAATTGAAGTCCCGAAAATGCTTTTTGAAGGATGGGAAAACTATGCTGACAAAATTATACATGATTCTTTAGAAAATAGTTTCAGTGAAGATCAAATGTCGTGTGTGCTGGAAATGCTTAAGCGAGGTCGAGTAAGCATTAGCGATGCGCCTAGTCCCCGCGAAATAAAAACATATGTGAACCAAGTTGGTTTTCTATACCCCTTGCATAAGGGAAATGCCTCTTTAGAATCCTTGTGCTTTTATATTGATTTGAAGTATTTGAAATCCAAGTCGGCAGATGAAATCAAAAAAGGTTTGTTGGATCGGAGTATTTTGTCTGAAAACAAGGTGCTTGGTTTTGTAAAAGAAAAAACGGATATCGAAAAAGAGTTGTGTGCAATTCTCTTTAATGTGAATGGTGAAAAAGGAATGGAACTTCTTATAGAAGATCCTGTTCTAAATGCATTGAATGAGAGAAATGAAGAAAAGCTACAAAAGTTAGTCCGCAATCATGAACATGCTGTGAAGATTTTTGTTGAAAATATTTTGGCAGAGAATAAATATGATTGCAAAAATTATATGCATTTGTTAATGAAAACATTTGAGGGAAAACTAGAAGCTGATTTGTTGCGGTTTGTTGTTCGTAATTGCGACCAAATATGCAACCAAATGGATAAAATTGCCTCAGTTGATGATTTATGTGCCATTTTCCAGATTGTGAAAGAAAACTCGGAAAACGATTCGCTGTATCAGTTGTCAAAAAAATATGTTGCAATGCAACATGAACTTCTCAAAGGAGATGAAGATAAATCAACTGTAGAAAAAGTTGTTGATTCTATTGAACAGGTTTATGACATTGTTGACGACCATGATTTAATTTATATTGATTACAGACAATTAGGAATGAAACATTTCCAACAGGTCGCGGATGCCGTTGGGATAGAAAGATCGTCAAAATTCGGAAAATTTGTAAGAAGTACAGATTCTTTGGATGAGGATTATTCCCAAAAAATTGTACCGAACTCCCCAGAATTAGCGCTGTTGCCTAAATTTCCTATTATTCTTGCGTGCAGTTCTGGCTGCTTGCAATGGAATAAAACTTTGCAGGCGATAAATAAATTGATTGTTTTTAGGCCTCAGAATAATGTTTTGAATACGGATGCTTTTGTACAGTGTGTTGAGGTTTTATCAGCATTGCAAGGTTATGAATTGAAGGAAGAATGTGACGCTATAAAATCTTTACTGAATAGACCCGACTTCTGGTACTATGTGTCGGTGTCTCAAAAAGAACGTGTGAAATTGAGAGCTGCATACCTATTGGCTAAATATACCGACGATTTGATTTCGCCCCAAGTTCAATTTACGGGACAGTCGCTAAATGGGTATAATTCTACTAAGGCTGTCTTTAAAGAGAAGAATGATGAAATTGTAAGATATTTTTGCAAAAAAATAAATGCGACGAAAAAATCTGATTTTATTTGGTCCCTTGCGAAGAATCATACATATCAATTGATTGGTGGAATCATTGAAAAGCAGTTGAAGGATGAGGAACATTGGTTCTTCAATACCGATAAACCTTTTGAATGTTTTGCCAACGCTATTGAATATGAATATTCAGATAATGAAAGCGTAAGAATGCGATTGTTGGCTGAGTTTGAAAAATCTGCACATTTAGTGGCAAATGTGCAGAAAGCAGAGACTCCTATAACAACTTGTTTAAGTGCGTGCAAAATTCTTTTGGAAAGCGAATACTCTACAACTGTTGTTGAAAAGGTGAAACGTGAACTTGCCACGACGAAAAAGGATGGTTGGTCTAATGCATTGAATGGCAATACCGAACTTCTGGATATTGTACGAAGGTGCAAAGAACTTGATGAGCAACCGCTAGAAGAATTATCAAATGATTTTGCAGATGCTTTTAAAGAGTATGTCAAGTCGGCAATGAGTGCTGAAAATGCTGACTGTTTAACAACGGAAGATTTGGCTGGTCTTTATGATTGTATGAGTGATTCTTTCAAGAGGTATGTATCTGGCGAAGTTGTGAATGAAATCATTGTGCGAAATTTTGTCGTGCACCCTCAAATAAGAGATTTCCTTGTCACAAAGTTAGACTATGATGTGTTAATCGGAAAACATCTAGATGCAGAAAAGATTATAAAGGATCTTGTCGAAGATGCTAAGTGGAGCCAACTTGAATTTGTTGTTGCTTTGATAGATAAACTTGATAAACGATTTGTTCCAAAAGTTTATGATGCGAATGTTATGATAAAACTCCTGAAATCTTTAAAAGGTAAAGCAGAAGAAGGTCAATTGAAAATTGTTGAGTCGCTATGTAAGTTTTTTAATGTAGATTTTGATTCGTTAGAAAATGCCGTAGATGACAATGATGGTGAAGAATCTTAAACGATGGGTTTTTTGTTATGACCGAAGAAGAAATTGATGCTGTTTGGGAAAAAGGCCGGAAAGTGCCGGACTATGACCCTTCCAAGTTTAGGAAGGATGCCTGCGGTGCGTGGATTGCGCGAGATCAGTTTGGCAAAACAGATGCCGAATTCGGGTGGGAAGTTGACCATATTTATCCCCAGGCTTTAGGCGGCGGCGATGATCCTGAAAACAAAAGACCGCTACATTTTAAGAATAACCGAAGCAAAGGTGTTGATTACCCTTCATATAAATCTGTTGTGACTGCTCGTGGAAATAAAAATGTTGAGCAAGAACGTGTATTGCGTGTGAATAAGAATAAGATGGAACTCTTGAACTCTAAGTATGGAGCGCCCAATGCTTGAAAAAATGACAGTAAAAGGCTTATTGCATCAGTTCAGTTATGAATTAGACTTTACTAATGAAAACGGACCTGCTGTAAAGTATATTACGGGACCGAATGGATTTGGTAAAACGACAATTTTGAAACTGTTGGTCGCTCTGTATGGTGCCGATTGGAAGACAATGGCGGCATTGCCGTTCGATTCTTTTGAATGTGTAATGGACGGTAAAACCTTAAGCGTAACAAAAGAAGAGTGGCAGATAATACAAAATGATGATTCAGATGAACAAGATGACCTTGATGTTCGTTTAGACATTTTGTTTGAAGGCCAAAAAACATTGCAGGTTTCTGTAAAGGGGCGTGATGGTAAGTTCTACACACCGAAAAAGAGCGGGGACCACTCTGTCGAGATGATTCTCTCGCAAAAGAAAATCTTGTACATTCCAGATACACGTGTCATAGAAAAGAATCTTCCCAAAAGAAACCGAAAGTCTCCTGTGAAGACTTGTAATGATTCTTTCATTAAGTATCTGTCGATTCTTTCTGATAAAATAGGGGATTTTCTAAAGAGCAAACTCAAAAATGAATTCCCGGTGAATGAACCCATCGAAGGTTTGAAATTTCCTCTAGTTGACAAAATGCTCGGATTCGGCTTGAATTCTGAATTCTTGACAGATGTCAAAAAATATGGTTCAATTGTTGAAAATCTCTTGAACGATGAGTATTCTATTAAGCATGAAGTTGATAAACTTGAAAAGTTTATGGAACTTATAAATCGGTATGAATTTGTCAACAAGAAAATCTCAATATCCGAGAATGATGGATTTCGGTTTAAACTGAATGATTTATTCAATTCAATTATTGATTTGGATGATTTGTCGTCTGGCGAACGCCAATATTTGATGCTTGTTTATAAAATGCTATTTGAATCAAACGAGCATACTTTAGTTCTTGTTGATGAACCTGAAAATTCCATGCATATGTCTTGGATTCTTGAGTTTCCCAAAGTCATCAAGGAACTTTGTAAATGGAGTGATTTGCAATTCATTATCTGCACCCATAATTCCAACATTTTTGAACAAAGATGGGATATGTCGCAGGACTTGTTTGAAAAGAGTCAACTGAGGAAGGCAGAATGATTCAAGCTCCATTGCAAGAAGTGACGGAAGCAAACCGTCCTGGCGACACTTTAGGTGCCATTCACCAAAGTATCAATTCGCATATGCAAGCGATGTGGGTTATTGTTGAAGATGAACCTGATGTTTTGGTTTATAGCAAATTCTTTTCAACAGATCGCTTAAATGTCCGGTCATCATCGATAAACAAAAGAAAGAGTTGTAAGAATGTTGAAAAAATCGTAGATACAATATTAAACGAAAATTATGAAAAAATTATAGGAATTAGAGACAGAGATTCTATCGACTTCTTGCCTGCTTATACGTTAAAAAAGAATGTATTCTTGACAGATCAGCGTGATATTGAAATGCAAATGCTCAAGACCAATGGTGTTGTTTTGTTACTTAAACAAAAAGATTCTGGTATTGAACAGAAAATTGAAAACGTCAAGCCGCTTGCTAGAGCTATAGGATGTTATCGAATCTTTAATGACATTAAAGAGTTTGGTTATTCATTCAACAAGAAATTAAAAATAGGTCGTTTTAGAGACGATAAAGCCCATGTTCTTAAACAGGGCGCTTTAGTAGAGCTAGATAGTTCCTTTTTTGAAGGAAGAACGGAGCAAGATAGGAACGATTTTGATAATCTTAAAGATGTTTGTGATTTAAAAGATTTCGCGTTGGTTTGTAATGGGCATGATTTTCTTGCTTTATTAGATTGCTTAGCGACTATTCCTCATTTGAAGGAATTTTTGCCTCAATGCTACGACATTGAGTCTTTTAAACAGTCTGCCCTTTATTCTGATTTAAAAGGCTGGGCCGATCATAATAATGTTTCACTATTTGAGGGAACATAAAAGTTTTGGCAAGAATGAAAGAGAACAAAGAAAATCCCTTTATAATCGAGTCGCTGGAACGGCGACAGATGATGGATGGCGCACCCGGCGTTATCTTGACACCGGACGGCATTGAACAGCTCGAAGCCGTTATCGAGGCCCCGGCGGTGATTGGCGAGATAGAACAGCCCGTCAATGTGACCCCAAACGACGCCGACTTCTTGACCAAGGCGAGTATCAGGCAGCTTGCTAACACGGAATTTGTCCGTAACCCCGAGACGGGGCTGTATGTGGCAGAAGATTCCGGCGAAATAGTCAAGTCCGTAAACAAGGACTTGATAATAAACCCACAGAAAAATTTTGAAATACAACAGTCCGCACCGCTGAGCGCTGCGGATATTCAAGCCCTGCTCTCCATAGACCCGGACAACCTGGGCGGCAAGGGCGACACGAAAGTTTAATAACAGGAGTACAAATTATGAACAAGTTCAAGACACTACTTTTCTTAGCCGTGTTTAGCGGAATTGCCCTTTGGGGATGTGACGATTCGTCGTCTGCCTCTAGCAACGGACCGGATGAAAACGCAGCGGTTGATTCTTCATCTTCAATCTGTAAAGATTGTGAAGATGAATCAAGTAGTTCTTCTAAAAAGATTGAATCCTCTGATGAAAAGGATGCTATGGTATCAAGTGATGCCAAATCAAATAGTTCGTCTTCGTCTAGTAAAAAAAACGATACTAGTTCGTCATCCCAGAGAGACGATTCTTTGTCAAGTAGTAGTTCTTATGTTCATATCCGTTGTAATGAAAATGAAAGAGATACTGTTGTTAAAGATTGGGGTGTAAAATATTATCGCTGTGAAAACAACGATTGGGTTTTAGATACAACAATCTACATCGAAAAACCCAAAGAATACCCTGTGATGGATAGTTTGTTTGCTACAGAATACGAACCTGTTTATAGTGAATTCGAAGATCCGCGAGACCATCAGGTGTATAAGACGACGATTCTCCACTTGCGCGGTGATGACGGAAGACTTGTTGACGATGTTTTAATTGAGGTGTTCGCCCAGAACTTGAATTACGGTGAGATGATTGATACTAGTATAAAAATACACGATGACACTAAGGTGGAAAAGTATTGTGACTTGAATGACGAATGGTTCTGCAACAACGGCTGGGGCGGCCGTTACACCTGGAGCGAAGCAATGGCCTTGTCTGCCAAGTACGACTCAGTGCTTTGGAAGGATACCGTAGGTGGAGACACTAGGATACATCAGGGTTTGTGTCCGGAGGGTTGGCATATAATGAATGCCTATGAATGGAAAAACTTCACTTCATCTGCAGGGGAAGATTTGGCTTCAAAGGTGAATTGGACTTTGAATAAGCAATATGTGAATTCAACAGGTATGTCGGTGTTGTACCAGATGAAATCTTACAGAGAAAACTGGGGCTTGGCAACCTTTCATTATCCAGTCGAAAGAGATTCGTCATGGATTTTTGTTGAAGATTTAAGCAAAAATTATGCGAAGCATAGCAGTACTGCTGTAAAGAACGGTAATTATTTTTATGTCCGTTGTGTAAGGGATTATTGATAAGTATTTTTACTTTTTACAGAAAATTGTTATCCATGAAGACCTAAGGGGTTTGTATGTCCAAGATGAATAAAGAGTCTAAAAAGAACGTTTGCAACAGTTATAGGGCGGAAGCTCTTGAACCTCGTTTGATGATGGATGCTACGGCAGATGACTGGAATCAGGAAGCACTCCAGTTGGATGTAAATGCCGCAAGTATATTTGTTTCGAGTTCAGACTATCAAAAATGGGCAAATACGAACATCCGCACCCTGTTTGTAGAGGATTCTTCTAAGAGAGAAGTTAGAGTTGCCAAAGCCGCTGACTTGATTGACGAAAATCAAGCTGCAAGCCTGTTGTCTTTAAATGCAAGCGATATTGCAAGTTTGAAGCAGGTTATGAGCTCTGCTTCCCAAATTGCTAAAAGTAGCTATAGACAAAGCTTGCTGAATACGGCTCCTTTTAATGGTATAAATGACCCGAATACAAGTGCCGAGGAAAAGCAGAGTCTAATAAATAGCCTTGATTCTGCTGTAAATCAGCATAAATTTAGTGCCGCTGAAATGGCTGTGTATTTGAATGCTTTGGCAAGTAGTTCTGGTTATGTTTTTGGTGTTGATACTGAATCTGATAGCCTTGTAGTCAGTATCGTAAAACATGAGATGGCTACGAACCCAGATATTGCTGCGAATGTGACTGGATTTGCAAATGTGGCAACAAACTTGCAGGGTGTAAATGTAGACGGGGGCCACAATGTTGACCGAAATGCCTCGTTCTCCGTAAAACTTGATGGAGCATCTAATCCAGAATACATTAATCAGACTGTTTCTGTTGCCGCTCATTTTAGACAATATACGCAGCAAGATGTTGATGACGAATCTGATTCTGAAAGAAAGGCCGAACTTGAAGCATTTCTTCAGGCAAATGGGAGTGTTCTCGAATACAAATCGATTGCCGATGTCGACGAGAGCGTGCCGGATTACTCTGTTGGATTGGGACTTTCTGCTGCTGGGGTAAATGAAATTTTCAAGGCAGACTTAGACTTCGATGTGGTTGAGTCGTCCCGTATTTCCGGGCTAGTTAGTTCGACTGGTGTGAAACTGGTTTGTGATGAAAATACTCACGTATGGTCCTGGGTGGGGGCTGCCGATGTCGAAAGTATTGAGCAGGCCACAATGGGGCTCATCTTGCATAAACTTTCTGACCTCTCTGCGTGGCTGAACCGAAATTCGTCTGTTACGCCAGATAATCCCGTACCGTTGCTGTATGATTCCTTTGCGGGGGTTCTTAGCCAAAATGCTACTGAGTATGCAAAACTGCCGACGCTTCTGAATAACCTTTTGAACAAGCCTCCTAAGTCGTTGCAAGAATTGCATGAAATAATGAAAAGTTATGTGGCGACCCCGATAGAATTGAACGGCGATGAACTCTTGCTTTCGTTCAAATTGAGTGTGCCACCGGGAGTTCCGCAAAATGTATCCATCGCTGTTGATGAGTTAAGTAGGCTTGGATTTACAGTAACAAGAAATGAGTCTCTTGCTTTGCTGACTAGTGCAATTCTGGAGTTTACTTTATCCATCGACTTGACCGCGCAAATGAGGGCGGATGGGACGACCTTCTTGAAAGATGTCGTAGCCGAAGAAAATATTCTTGATTTCTTTGGAAGGCAATCTGTTGCTGTTGACAACCGGTTTGACTTAAAGACCGATGGTGCGCTAGCATATTCTGATGCTCGTACTGGAATTAGCTTGTATGAAAATGTGTCGGCGACCGAAGGGTATATTGGCGGTTTTAGTCTTGCAATGCCCGCTAGTATTAATAAAGAATTTAAACTGGAATGGGATGCTTCGAGTGAGTCTTTTTATGCGAAAACCCAAGAGGAGTTGGTTTCTGCCATTCAGGCAACATTTATAGAAAATGGTGTGAACATTCATGTCTATAATGTTGGTGGCAAAATCTTCCTTGTAAAAAAAGGTGAATGTGATATAACAAGTGTCAAATTGGATTCTTCGGCCTTTACTTCGTGCTATGTGAAAGTTGTCGAAAATACACCTATTGATGTTAAGGGTGGAGACATTGTCCTCACTTTTGACGGCAATGTAGAAACGATAACAATTGGAACTTCCGATAATCTTGACCGTGAAACATTTGTTAGCCAAATAAATGAGAATTTGGCTGGAATTGATAACGGTATATTTAGTGCTTCGTTCAAAGACGGCTTGTTTGCGATTGAGCGCAAAGATAATATGTCGTTTGATGTGTCGGGGACATTCTTTAGCAACAACAACCTTTTTATTTCTGGAGTAACCTCAAAAATAAGTTCAGCCTTTTGCCTGAAAATTACCATTGAAAATACCTCTACCCCAGCTGAAGAATATTTTGTTGATTTGGCGTTGTGGTATAACGGTTTGCCCAAAACAGAACAGGCTAGCCTTTGTTTAAACGCGATTATTGCAAAAATATGTGAAATTTGCCAAAATAAGATAGTGTTTGATGGAACACGCCTTGTTGGCGCTGATGGCTGCAATCTTGTTTCCGTGGAAGTGGTTGGGGGAACACTTGGTTCAGTTCTTGGTTTGGTGGGCAGGGCGGACGACGGAGCCCGTTTCGAACTGGATGCTTTGCTTTTGAGTGCCCTTGATGCCGCCAAGTATAAAAAATTTGACCTTGTGTTGGAAAATAGACTCACAGGTGATGTGGATATTGATGCCCGCGTGGGAATGCTTGGAGAGCATTTCTCTGCAAACGGCGTGAATATGGGGCATCAGCTGGAATTGAAGTATGACGATACAAAGGGACTTGCGCAACTGCCTGATACCGATGTAATTGCAATACATCAGAGTATAGCGACGCTTGCTACCGATTTTGAAAATGCATATAACACGCTGACAACTTGCTTGGACAAGGTCTTTGACGGAACGGCCTTGACTACAACCAATATAAGTAGTTATGTTGATTTGCTATCGTCAATCGATGGCTTTGTTAATGCCACAAGGGGTCTGGGTAACCGAATTGAAAATGTATGGAATTATGTCAATCAACAATACGGGAGTATTGTAGCGGGGTATGAAAACCAGAAAAAAGGAGTGCTAGATGATGTTAGTGACATTCTAGGAGAAATACCTTGTGGATATAGTTCTGTTTTTTTGGAGTTTACGAATAATCCTGCTGCTGCGTTGGAAAAAATTGTTGTGATGCTGCAAAATTTGGATGAATGTAGGGATGTCTTAGAACACATTTTCACTTCATCAGTTTCAACATTTGTCCAATCAATAAAGACTCTTTTCTCCGATATTTCTTCTTCAATTGAGACATTTCTTGGTGTTAGTAACTGGAGGGTTACTAAGACGCCTTTATTGGGAACGACAAATTCCATCACAATTAATTCTGATGGAACAGATAAATTTAATCTAGGTAGTTTTGGACTAGTAAACAATGTTGTTGCCGTCAATGATACGATACAGAATTTGAACGGTGATTTATCCGTTGCAACAGCCCTGAATTGGGATGTTACAAATGTTTCTGAGGAAGCGCTAAAAACGTGGAACGGAGTTGAACTTGGCAGTGCAATGAAAACGGCTGCTTCTGTTTTTGCGAAAAATTTACTGGGGTATAATACGGAAGGAAATCCCGTTGTTGGAAACTCCCTTTTTGATAAATCGGATATTCTCACTGCAGAAATTCCCTTTATAGGAAAGTCGATTGCTGATTTGTGCGGCTTCAGTGCCAAACTAGATGAATTCCGTCGTGTGCTAGCAAGTGTCAATGGACTCACTGTCCAGGATTTTGCGACCCAGTTGCTGGACAGAATTGGCATGTCTGTTTCGAACCTGAAGGTATTGCAGGTTGCGGAAGGTGAGGAACAAAAACACCGCATCCAGATGGATTTTGTCTGGAAGTACGAAGTCAAGAATGGAAAGTTTGTCCTAAATGACATCGGCTCGAATGAAGTTCATATTGGGGGAGCCTTGGATGTAAATCTCAATGTTTCTTTTGCTTTCCAGATTAGTATGGTGCTGGAATATGATCCGACTGTCGATGGAAAGGTAAAGGTGAATTTTATTCCCGTCGAAATAAATGGTACTGCACAGAAACTGATTGATGCTACTGCCAGCATCGAAAAAAATCCGCTGGCAGGGGACCTGCATCTGTATATAGGCGACTTGCGGGCCCCGCTGGTAGAAATTGTTGAGGGAAGTAACATCTTCCTAAATTTTTCGTGTGGTGTGAATCTTAATGAAAATGAGAGTGTATTCGGTTTGTCAGTTGACAATGCGAATGTAAATGCCCAAGGAAAAATAAATCTAAGTGTACTGGGGCAAAAAGCCGGCTATATTGAAATTGGTTGTGGTGAAAACGGAACAGGTTCAGTTGATTTAAAAACAGATGCGGTCTCTAAACTTGTTCCGAGTGTAGGAATTTTATCTAACCCTGTCGGTAAAACCGGTTTGTGGGTGGATGCTACCCAGGTGAATATTGATTTCAATGTAACATCCCTTTTTGAACAGGTTCGGCTTGTGTCCGATGGCTTGTCACAAGTTCTTCGTCGTGCAATCAGCGGTATTAACAAGGAAGTTTTGCGTGATTCTGTGCGTAATATCCCTTTTATTGGGGACAGAATTGTAGGAATTGCGGATAGTCTTACAAAACTGGATGAGTCCTTTATAGAACCGTTTAGAAATTTTGTGAACAAGGCGCAAAATTTGAATGCCGAAATGGTGGCTTTCAAACTTTACAACTTGTTGAAGGGTGCTAATATACTTGGGGAATTAGAAGATTGTTCCAACGATTCTGACACGGAATTGGAACAATACAAGTGGGCCGGCATGTTTTTCAATAAGTTCTATAATGGAATTCAGTATTATGAAAACACTGATGAGGCCTACTGGCGTATTAGAATTTGTGGAAACTATGATCTAGATCCTGATGCTGATTTTGATCTCGGCTTCCCAGGGCTCGGTTTGCGCTCTGAAGGAGGACTTAGGATTTCTCTTACATGGAGCCTTGATATCGGATTTGGAATTTCGAAGGATAAAGGCGCATTTTTGTTGCTTGACGACGGTAATGACTTTAAAGTTACGCTGAACGTGAATACGAAGAATGACTTTGAGGTTGATGGAACGCTCGGGTTCATGAAAATGAAATTGCGCGATGAATCTGAAAATGGTTTAGAAGGTGGATTTGGAGTTGAACTGAATGTTGATTTGAATGAAGGCAAGAGAAAACAAGTCGACGTTCACAATGTTGGTTCGGGAATTTCCGTGAAAGCGGAAATAGATGCTGAACTTCAGAAGACATGGGAGCTTACACTTTCGGCAGGAAAAATGTTCCCTGAATTGGATGTGGACATTTACATTGACTGGTCTGCCAAGACGGGGGCTGCTTCGAATGGTTTGAATGAACTCTCGTTCAAGAAAGTGAAATTCAAGGGCGGGTCATTCATCAACAAAACTCTTGCTCCGGTGCTGAAAAATATACAGAAGGTCATTGAACCTATTCAGCCTCTTATTAAATTCCTTCAATCTGAAATACCAGTGTTGAATAAGTTGCCTGCCGGTAAAGTGCATATAACCGTGCTGGACTTAATAAAAATGTATGGTTCCAAGAATGATATGGATTTCGGATTTATCGATGACATTGTTAAACTGAATAATCTGGTGCAACAGTTCGGTAACGGAACAAATGAAGACCTTATTGTGGAATTGCCTGACTTTGTACTGTGGAAAGAAAATTCCTATACGGGTACGGAACGTAGTGTTAGAGAAAATGCAAATAATGCTTCTCTAGATTTCCTTTCTGGTGCTAGCAAGAATATTGATGCCTATGTTCAGCAGTTGCGTGAAACATTTACACTAGGCGGCAATTCAATTTCAATTAGAGGCTTGGAAGAATTTGCAAATGCATTGAACGGCTTTGATTTGCCTAATTTTGACTCGACTACTGGGGCTATGTCTACATCGTCGCTATCGGTTAATGGCGGTAGGGGGTGGGCTTTCCCTATACTCGAAAATCCGTTGACTGAAATTGGGGGGCTTCTTTTCGGGCGCGATGCCACGCTTGTCACTTACAATATGTCGCCCCTCAAGTTTGATTTCGACTGGAAAAATAGTTATCCGATTGTTGGCCCTCTATGTGCTGATATCGGTTTTAATTTTGGTGTTTGTATCGACTTGACATTCGGTTACGATACTCATGGACTAAGCCGCTGGAAGGATAGCGGCTACAAGAACATGGGCCTATTACTTGACGGGTTCTACATTGCCGACTGGAACGAAAACGGCAAGGATACAGCCGAGGTGATATTCCATTCTGGTGTTGTGGCCGGGGCGAGCGTTGCCGGTCGCGCGGGTATCAATGTAGGATTGAACTTTGATGTAAATCTTGATTTCAATGACCCGAATAATGACGGCAAACTCCGTATGGGTGAACTTGCTGACATGTGGGAATTGAATCCAATTTACATATTCGATGCATCGGCGACTATTGATGCAGAGGCCTATGCCTACCTGGATTACTTTTTCGGTCGTAAAAAATGGACCTTGTGGAGCAGCGGAGCCTTCGAATTGTTCGATACAGCGTCTAAATCGGGAAAGTCCGATAATCCTGTCCTTGTTTCAGACAATGGCGATTACCTTGTTGTAAATGTAGGTGAGTATGCGTCTAACCGTGTCCACGAAAATCTTGCTGATGGTAATGACGATGTGACGATTACATTTACCGGCGCAAGAAAGGGGACTGTTTCTTGGAATAACTCCGAGGCATATGATTTTGACTTGGACAAAGAACCGGATAAACCCTTGAAGGGAATCTGTGTTTATGCCGGTCAGGGCAAGGATAATATAACGATTACATCGGGTGTTTTGGAGATTGAAGCTGATGTCATTGTTTATGGTGGGGATGGAGATGATGTTATCAATGCTTCTAGTTTGAAGCTGGCAGAAGGCTTTAATGCTATGCTGGTGGGCGGTATAGGTATTGACCGCATAACCGGAGCTGTGGGTAGCGGAAATAATTTTATTTTCGGCGAAACCGGCCGCTATGTAATGGACAAGAATAAGAAGAATGTACTTCTTGCAGAAACTCTTCCTGCTGACGGAGACGTTTCGGGAAATGTCTTGACTGGAGGCTCTGGTAAGAATTTTGTCTTTGGAGGCGAAGGAGCGGATATAATCTATGCCGGAACAGGCTTGAATTATTTGTTCGGTGACCGGGGGCGCATTGAAATAAGCGCAGCGGATTTGCCTGTGGCAAGTCGCTACGACCTGTTCGACGAAGGTGAAGACGACCTGATATACGGAAGTGATGGTGATGACCATATTTATGGTGGTGCCGGTAACGACTGGATTGAAGGTTTTGCTGGAAATGATGAAATTATTGCAGGTCAGGGCAATGATATCGTATTTGGAGGCAATGGCATCGATACGATTCATGGTGGCGACGGAGATGACTTAATATTCGGTGATACTCCTTACAATTCTAATATGGTTATTGCGACCGATGAAGGTGGAATTCTGCCGTATGTCTACGTTTCCAAGGAATTCAAGAAAGGTTCGCATCCATTATTTGATCCGAATAATGAAATTGCATTGAGAACACCTGAGGAACATTACATAAGTACGCTTTCCCAATATGGTGCAACTTTGAAATCTAGCTCAGGGATGCTGTCCAACAGCACTGATTTCATTTATGGTGAGAATGGCTCCGATGTAATTTTTGGTGATGATGGAAAAAATAATGTTGACTTGCTGGAAAACGAAGTGCTTTCTGGCGGTAACGATGTGATAGATGGCGGTGCCGATAATGATTTTATTGACGGTGATGCCGGTGATGACCGTATAATGGGTGGTTCTGGTGAAGATATCCTTTACGGTGGTCAGGGGAATGATACCCTTGAGGGTGGTGCCGGAAATGATATCGTGTTTGGTGATGACGGTTGGGCTGGGTATAATGCTGGGGCTTTAAGCGCCTCTGCAAATTGGTTCGGGACAGAAGGCCAAAATAATAAGCTTGTCTTTGGTGAAACAGTTAAATCTTTCCTAGACAATTTCAAAATAGATTTCAACGCCTTGGCAGAAACTGTTGGTGGAAATGATTCCATTATTGCTGGCAATGGTTCCGATATCGTTGACGGCCAAAGTGGTGATGACCTTTATGAAATTAATTTTATGGGAAGTTATAATAGGGCATATACCAATATCATTGAATCGGGTGTTGATATCAACGATATTTTAACCGTAAATGGAACTTTAGAAGCCGATGATGTTCTTGTTCGTCGATCAGAACCGAATGAAATAAATGCTTCAACTAATGCCAAATTGGGTTTTGTTGCACTTTTGCCAGATGAGGAAGAACTATCGCCAACAGATAATCCGAAAGCAGAAAAAAGCCAAATTGAAAGAATCAATTTCTGGAATGTTCGCAATAATGGAGGCGTTGAGAAATTGAATCTTAATACGGGTGCTGGAAAAGACAATATAACGATAGATGGAACTCTAACTGCTATTGCTGTTGATGCCGGTGCAGGAAATGATACAATAAATGTCGGCCAACTTTTCCAAACAGGTCGTTTGCCGAATGAAGAAAATAATATTCAGCAACTAGATGGTTTCGCTACAACGCTAACAACACAAGGGTATTTAAGTAATGGCGTTGAACATTCGACAAGTATTTATGGAGGCTCTGGAGATGATACCTTCAATATGTTGCATACTAGTGCCGCCATATCACTTTCTGGCGGTACGGGTGACGACACATTTAATGTTGCAACATTCCAAAAGGCCGATGCTGAAGGTAATCCTGATGGCATAGTGCAAAATGCTCCTGTTACACTTCTTGGCGGTGCCGGCAACGATACGATGAGTGTTGCCGGAACGGAAGCTGACGATACCTTTGTGATTTCAGAGGGCTCGATACAGTCTTCCGGTGTAAATCTACAGGCCGTGAGCATAGAAAATCAAAATGCTTATGGTGGTGCTGGAGATGATGAATTTTACGTACTAGACACTCTTGAAAACTCTGTTGTTTATCTAAACGGGAATGAAGGTAACGATAGTTTCTATAATGGCGGTTCGCAGAGTGATTTGCCTTATATTATGGTTGATAACATTGACTATAAGGGACATAGTGGGATAATTTCTCATACGGTTGAATCAAATACGGACAAATATCGTCAGAAAAAAACAGATTCGATAGCTGTAAATATCCGGGACAACGACATTTATGCTGCTGAAACTCGGACTGTTGTTGATATTCTCTTTACAGATGAACAAGGCAATTTAGTTTCTGAACCCCATGCCGTTATCAGGGAGGGGAATGGTGTAACGACTGTTTATGGAATTAAACTCTCTCGCGCCCCAGCGCAAGGAGAAGAAATTGCCATTACAGTCTATGCGCCAGAGATGCCTAATGACAGTTTTGCAAAGGCCGAACGTGGTGTCTTCTTAGTTGATGCTGACGGTGCTCTAGCAAGTTCGGTAACACTAAGATTTAATTCAACAAATTACAATTGTGCTCAGTTTGTCAGATTGATTGCTTTGTCTGATAATATTCGCGAAGGAGACGATCATATTGCTTTGTTGCATGGTGTTGCTTGTGAACCGACAACAAAAGTGAATCCGTGCCGAAACGTTATTCTATTCCTGGAAGATGATCGTAAAACAGAACGTTTTGATGAATCAGGAAACTCGATTGATTTAAATAGAAATGCATTTACAGAAACTCTAACAAGAACTATCTCTCAGGATGAAGCGGATAATAAATCTTTTACTATAGGCCTACATTCGTCTGCTGTAGTTGAAGATTTTTATGTCTGGTATGAAGGGATGCCCGATGATATTGAATTTGAATATCATATGGCGCAAAATGCTTTGACAGTAAGATGGGTTAACAATGCTATTCCCGCAGGGACAACATTGTTTGTCAATTACACCGCTTTGTCGATGCAGTTAGACAACACAAGCTATGTTAATCTTAAGTATGAAACTGATAACTTGGGTTATTTAGTTTTGGGTACTGATTACTCAACGACTACATTAAATCCTTATACAAATGATTCGGTAGATGGATTCTCTTATAGCCTTAACGACGGCAATTCTGAATTGACTTTGAATGCGTGGGATTCTAGTAAACCCGGCTTTGTTCTTTGCTGGATAAAGGAATGCTTGGATTATAACGAAGAGACCAATTCTTTAGAACTCAAGTCTAATATTTATGGTGTATCTGAGTTGCAAATACAGTTGTCAGACCACGTAACATCATATGATTTGACTTATGAAGAATCTTATAACCATAGCCATTATTTTAAGCAAATAGACAATACTATTAAAATATTCGATGAAAACAATCTTGACGTTACATCTCAATTCGATGGTGCAACATTGTTGTATCGTGCAGCTTATTGGGTTGGTGGAACAGATGGAAAAATCACTCCCGAAAATGCAGTGTTTTTTGTAGATGAGAATCGTTCGGTTGATTTCCTTGTGGGTGAAGACCATGTTATTTCTAGTAATCGAGTGGCTGATGGAAATGGAGGCTATTCGGAAGAAGGCTATTTTTATAGAATTGAAGGAAGTCAGGTTATAATCTGTTCTAATAAAACAGGTTTGCCTGTAACGGTGTCTGGTTGCTTGAGTGTTGCTCAAAGAAAGCAAATAAATGTTACAGATGAAAAATACGCTTGGGAATCTTTGAGTGCGGCTAATTTTAGCGAACTTGGTTCCAAGGAGAATCCTGATTCTACATGTGGAAAAGTCGTTATTTCGCAAACGAATGGCTCTACAGATGTTGAAGAAGGCGACGGTGTTGACACTTATGCCATTAGCCTAGATGGTGAAGACCTTGTAGGCACTGAAACTGTCAAAGTTACCATTAATACAGTTTTGACACCATATTATAGGGAGGGAGATAAACAATCTCCTGAAAATCTAAGGTATACTAAACAAATAGAAATACGACGCATTGTGTATATTGAAGAAAATGCTGAATCAGAAATTTTCTCGATTACAAATGCAACAACAGGAAATACGGCTTTTGATGAAATTTATGTTGAGTTCACAAAAGACCGTTGTAAAGGGTATTTTCTTGTGACTGTTGGGGCAATCGATGATGATGTTGCCGAAAGCGACAATCCAACGTTGGTGCCTATTGGTGAAAGAACTATAGAAAATATTTTGGGAGAAGTGTTAGAAGATGGCGCCGGGTATAAACCGGAATCAATCGGTGAATCTGTATCTATGCTGCGGTATGTTATTCCTTCGAATGAACATCCTGATGATGCTGCGGAGAATGATGTTAAGACGATTGAGGGGGATTCTTCTACTAGTGAAGAGGACTCTTTCGACGAAACACGAAGTGTTGACCGAATTTTTGTGAACAATATGGATAATCCTTACGATGCCCAAAGTTCAACAAAAGCCTTGATTGATTCTAAAACTGATTCTGCGTCTGTAAGCAATCCGAAGGTAATTTTGTCAGAAGATGCTTTGCTTGCGTCCGATTCAGAATCGATTCATTTTGAACATACTGATCAAAAGCATATAAACACGTCCGAGGATGTAAAGAAGAATATTGCTTTTGGCAATATGGAATATGGAGAAATTAACCTGGGTACGGGCGCGGACACGGTGGATATCTACAAGTCCATCTACCGCGAGGACGGATTCCAGACCTTTACTGTGATGAACAGCGGCGAAGGTGGCGACACGATTAATGTCCACAGTTACCAGAATGGTGAAGATGACCAATTGGTGATCAACGCTGGCGAGGGCAACGACACCGTGGATGCTTCCGGCGAGGACGTAACCAAGGAAGGCCTTATCGTGTTCGGTGGCCTTGGTGATGACACCATTGACATAGGCAGCGACAGTTCCCTTGTCTTCGGCGACCGTGGCCAGGTGCTGTATCATGACGAGAATGGCAATGTGGTGACGCGCCTTGGCGACGACGGCTCGGGAGTGACGGTAAAGGGTGAAGGAAATACCTATACGCCGAGCGAAAACGGTTCCGACTATGCTACAGGCAAGAACAAGGATTCCGAAGCCTACTGGCAGACCGACGGTGTTCGCCGCGGCCCGAGCATTGCCCGCACGGTGACGGAAAACCAGGGCGGGAACGACGTGATAACCCTTGCCGACGGCAGGAATGTCGTTTTCGGCGGGGTTAACGCAACACGAACCGTTCCTGCGGATATTAGCGAGCACGAAAACGAGAATGAAGTCATTTCGACTGGCGATGGCAACGACCTTGTATTCGGTGATGACGGCTATGCCACTTTTGGCGGTCATGCCGCCCTGGCGGAAGCCCTTGAACAGGAGAATGTTCCCGAAACCCGCACCGAGGCAACGCTCTCGTTCAACTTCATGGGTGCCTCGCAGACGGGGCTTTCTTCGGAAGATGTTGCGGGTGCGGCAGATTTCGCGAAGGCGAACTGGAACAATGTGGGCGGTAGCCTCGCCGGGACCTACGGCAACGATGACCGCGAGATTGTGCGCTTTGACGACAACACCCGCGCAAGCGCCGTGAGCGTAAGCTACGGCGGCATCGAGAGCCACCGCAATACGAGCACCGACAACCGTATCAACCTGCAGGCCTACGGCCACAACTTCGCGAACGCCTCTACCGATGCCGATGCGACACTCATGAACAGCGGCTACATGACGACCGCCCCTGGCAACCAGTGCGACAACAGGCTCGAAGTCGCCGTAGACGGCCTAGCTCAGTACTTTACCGACTATCACGTGGCCGTTTACCTAGACATGCCCGACGCGAACTCCTGGGAAGGCCAGAGCATCCGCAAGGTGAGCCTGTATGTAGGGAATTCGACAGTTGCCCTGCAGAGCTTCTACGTGAACGACTGCGCCGGTTCCAACTTCAACGGCACCTACAAGCGTTCCGAATATACCAGCGCCGAGGACATTCTGGCAGACCTTGCGCACAATGCGGCGGTTCTCTCTGGAGAATTGACGGGCGATGATGCCGTGCTGATAGACACCACGGGCAACTACGTGGTGTTCGAGGTTCCAGCGGGTGTTGCCGCCGACAACTTCCGCGTGATTATCGAGGACGGCTACACGCTCGACAACATCAACGGCAAGGACATTCCGGGCATAGCCGCCATCCAGGTGAAGGGAACCCTCCACGCGCAGGATGTGGCCGCCTCTACCGACATTGCCCATGGCGGAGCCGACACGGTTTACACTTCCGGTGGCGACGATATCGTGGTGGGTGGCACGGGTGGCGACACCTTGACGACCTACGGCGACGAGCGCTACGGCATCTACGACAACGATGTTGTGTTCGGCGACAATGCCAAGATGGTGTTCACCGACCGCGACAGCTCCGAGGCCACGGCCTCTACGCTATCGCTTGCCGAGTCGCTTGATTCACGCACGGTGGCGGGCGACTACAACGACCATATTTACACGGGTAACGGCAACGATGTTGTGGTAGGCGGCCAGGGGGCCGACCACATCGAATCCGGCGCGACAGCCGCCGCAGAAACGATGCTCGACGGAATCCAGGTGGCATCGTTCAACTTTACCCGCGAGAACGCGACCGCAAGCGAGATAGTCGCTCCTGGTGATTATATCCCTGTGCTTGATGAAAATAATCAACCCGTTTATGAAAACGACAAACAGGTGTTCGACTTTATCCCGCACGAGACGGCGGGTGTTGTCGCGGATAACGACTGGACGAACCTCTACATAAAGAACAACGGCCTGCATGTCGTTGGCGAGAACTACACCAACGACCCCGTGACGCACGACGGCATAGGCATTTCACTTGTTGCCTACGATACTGCCGTGGGCGACGGAACGCAGAACTCGAGCCTGATGCCGAAGGATGATGCCCAGCTTGACGGCGACACCTCGAACTCCAAGCTGTTCAACGCCTACTATGCGGCCCAACAGCAGCAGGAAATCAAGCTCACGCTTACGAACCTTGATTCCTTCGCGGACGGTGCACCCTGCGATGTGTATGTGTACCTCGGCGGCGACCAGCAGAACACGGACACCTACAACTACCTGTTCGATGTATGGGGCCACCAGGTGGGCGGTGCTACGCCCGACCAGCACTACTACCTGAACGACTGGACCGGTAGCCATTTCGACGGCGACTACCGCCTTGTGGAATGCGCAACCGCCCCGACTGCCGATGAACTGCTTTCGCAGGTTGCGCCCGACATGCGCCTGGTTGGCAACTACGTGGTGTTCCACGGTGTGAGCTCCTCGACTTTCGAGGTGCGAATCCGCAACTTGTTCACCGACACGAACCAGTGGCCGCTGAACCTGCCCGTGATAACTGCCGTGCAGGTGGTGGCGGGCGAGAACCGCGAAGAGGATATCGCCGTGGGCGGCGACCACGACAAGGACCTGGTCTTTGGTGACGACGCCCGCGTGACTTTCGATATAGACACGCCGTTCGCCCGCAACGAGAACCTGGCCGACTACGCGAACCGCGCCATCGAGGCCGAGAGCATGTATTATGACGGCGCGGCAGTGGAAATCCCGCTGGACGAGAACGACGAACCTGTCGAGACGGGCGACACCATCTTGACGGGCAAGGACCGCGACGTGATTGTCGGCGGCGACTTCGGCGATACGATTACCATGGGCGATGGCGACGACGTTGCCCTTGGCGACAACGCCTCGATAATCCTCGAACACAACAACCCCGTGGGCGTGTTCGCCCCCAGCGTGGAAATCATGCTGGAACAGCATACGGTGACGACATCGACGCCCGAGGTTTTCCTGGGCAACAACGATGCCGACGCCGATGACATCCAGGACAAGTTCGAGGATGGCGATGTGCTGGGCGTCACCCCGGAAACCTCCGAGAACGGGGCGACCGACACCTTTACGGACACGACCGACAAGGACTGGACCATACAGCAGGAAGTGACTCCGGGCACGATTTCGCAGACGATTGACATTTCTTCTGGTGCCCAAGTGGTAAACTTTGCCGAGGGCGAGACGGTGTTGCTGGTAAGCGACACCTGGCCCGGCAACCAGTGGTGGCACCCGAATATCGTGATGGTCGCCGATGGTCAGGGCCATAGCGTTCCCGCTCTCGAGTGGAAATGGGACGTGAACGGCACTACCATGACGGCTACCACGCAGCCGGGTTACTACTTCACCGTGGATATACCCGACACACCCAATGGCGATAACCGCTACGAAATCCGCGTGACTGCACTCACCGCAGGCACCGCCGTGATTTCTATCGGGGCCTAAGAAGTGATACAGGACCGTCAGCGCAAGATTTTCCACGAGTCGTGGTACCGCCTTGCGGGGAGCCGTATAGCTCTCCGTTCGAGCGTCCGCATTCACCGCCAGATATATCGGGGCGTGTTGTGGTATGTGCTCTACGAGCCGTTCACGAATCAGTATTTTCGTCTGCCGCAGGGGGCCTATTCCTTTGTTTCTCGACTTTCCGTGAGTAGGACCGTGGGCGAGATTTGGAACAGCATGCTGGAAAGCGGCGAGGGCGACATCCCGGGCCAGGGCGAAGTCATCGAGATGCTCGCGCAGCTTTACCAGGCGAACATGCTGCTTTATGACGGCGTGGAAGATGGCACGAAACTTTTCGACCGCGACAAGAAAAAGACCCGCAAGAAGGTCAAGTCCACCTTGCTCAATATCTTTTTCCTGCGAATACCGGTATTCGACCCCGACCCGCTCCTGAACCGTTTACGGTGGCTAATCCGCATCCTGCTCAGTACGCCGATGATGCTGGTGTGGCTTGCGACGGTCATTGTCGCCGTCAAGTACGGTGTCGAGAACTTCGACGCACTCAAGGACCAGAGCGCGGGGTTCCTGGCTCCGTCGAACATTGGCTGGGTGTACATGTGTACCGTGTTCGTGAAGCTGTTCCACGAGTTCGGGCATGCGAGCGTCGTCAAGAAATATGGCGGCGAGGTCCACACGCTGGGCGTGATGTTCATGCTCCTTGCGCCGCTGCCGTATGTAGATGCCACGGCGAGCTGGTCTTTCCGCAAGAAGCGGCACCGTGCCTTTGTGGGGGCCGCGGGAATGCTTTTCGAGTTCTTTATAGCCTCGGTGGCGCTCATACTCTGGGCGAACCTGGGCGGCGGCACGGCCCGCGCGCTCTGCTACAACGTGTTCATCATCTGCTCGGTCTCTACGGTGCTGTTCAACGTGAACCCGCTCATGCGCTTTGACGGCTACTACATATTGACCGACCTGCTGGACATGCCGAACCTGCAACAGCATTCCGTACGGCATCTGCAGTACCTTCTGGAACGATATGCCTTCCGTAAGCGCGACGCGGAACCGGTCGCCTTCAGGGCGGGCGAGAAGGTGATATACACGGTTTACGGGATATCCAGCGCTGTCTACAGGTTTTTCCTCTTTGCGGGGTTCATCGTCGCCATATCGGCGCATTACCTGATACTTTCGTTTGTCATGGGCGTGCTGCTTTGCCTTACCATGGTGGTTATTCCGGTAGGCAAATTTTTCAGGTATGTCTTTTGGGGGCCGGGGCTTTCGCAGGTCCGTAACCGTGCGGCAGTCTTGACGGTAGCCTTTTTCGCCCTGCTGTTTGCGGCGCTGTTCTACTTGCCCGTTCCCGATACGTTTACGGCCCCGGGCGTACTGGAAGCCCGCCATTACGAGAACACCATAGCGAACGAGGGCGGCTTTGCCACCAGGCTATACCGCGAAAGCTACAGTGCGGTAAGGAAGGGCGACACGCTCGTGCTCCTGGAGAATCTGGAAATCAAGTATGCCGCCGAGGCGAAGCGTTCCGAAATACAGGAAGCGCGGCAGATGTATTACCGTGCACTGAACGAGGCCCCCGAGGACATGCACCCGCTCGAAAAGCGGCTTTCGGTATTGAAGCAGGAACTCGAGGAACTCGAAAGGAGCGAGAGCGAACTTGCACTTGTCGCGGGGATGGACGGAATCTGGAGTGCGCCCGGCATCGAGGACTATCAGGGGCGCTGGGTAGGCAAGGGCGATTCGCTGGGCATCTTGCTTGATACGACCGCGTTCGATTTTTTGGCAGTGGTAAACCAGGAAGATGGCGCAAGGTTGTTTACGGACAAGCCCGTTCGCGCGTCGGTGCGCCTGCACGGCGATGTATTTAAGGAATTGAAGGTTGTCTCTGCCATGGCTATCCCCAGTGCGCAAGACCGCTTGCCCTCGAATGCGCTGGGTTGGCTCGGGGGTGGGGAAGTCGAGACGAAGAGCGACGGGTATTCGGAACAGACGGCGGAACCCGTTTACCTTGTAAGGGCCGAGATGCCCGATTCGATGGATGTTCGCCGTCTGCACGGAAGGACGGGCAAGATTCGTATTCAGCTTGGCTATGCTCCCTTGGCCGTCCAGGGGATACGCAAGGTACGGCAGGCGTTGCAAAAGTATTATAAGATGTGATGGACTTGACTGGCGACTACAGGCTTACTTCGTTGAAACGCGTGGAGAAGATTCCCGTGGGTATTGACGCCTTTGTTTTCAGGCTGGTCGGCCGTTTCAAGAGTCGTCGTTCCGTTATCAGGCGTATTCTGCGGACCGCACGGAAAATAGACAGCCTTGGCCGCAGTCTTTCGGAAAAGTCTGACGCCGAGCTGAAAGGGCGGATAGAAGGGCTTGCCGCCCTGCTCAAGCGCCCCGTCAAGGACTCGACTCTTTGCGAGGCATTCGCGTTGATGCAGGAGGCCGCTTTCCGGACGATGGGGTATAGGCCTTATGTGGAGCAGATTGCGGGTGCCCTTTGCCTTTATCGTGGCTATATCGCCGAGATGTCCACCGGCGAGGGCAAGACGATTACCGCCGCCATGTGTGCCGCGGTGCGCGGCTTGTCGGGTATGCCGTGCCATGTGATAACCGCCAATGATTACCTGGCAAGCCGCGACGCGCAGATAATGAAGCCGCTGTTTGACTATTGTGGCCTTACCGTGGGAGCCGTGACCGGTGCGATGAAGCCGGAAGAACGAAGGGCGGGCTATGCCGCCGCGATTACCTACTCTACGGCGAAGGAAGTGCTGGCCGACTTCTTGCGGGACCGTATCGCTATGGGGAAGATGCAGAACTTTTCGAAGCGGCTTCTGGACCGTTTTAGCTTGCAGGGCGGGGAGTTCGGCAGGGGAGTGGTGCAGCGGGGGCTATGCACCGCCATTGTCGATGAGGCTGATAACGTGTTGATTGACGAGGCCGTGACCCCGTTGATTATTTCTAGGGAAAACAAGAACGAGGGCTTTAACGAAAGCTGTAGGCAGGCCTACGAACTTTCGGGAAAGTTGCAGGAAGGAATCGACTTCCTTGTCGATGGCAAGTTGCGCACAATCCATTTCTTGACGGACATGGACGAATGGCTAGAAGGCCCCGCGTCGAGCGGCTTTTCAAAGGCTGCATTCCTGAAGAACCTGGTTCGCCAGGCGCTGACGGCGCGGTACCTTTTTGTAGCCGGTCGCCAGTATGTCGTGGAAGAGGGTAAGGTCGTAATCGTGGACGAGTCCACGGGCCGCAAGATGCCCATGCGTTCCTGGAACGGCGGGCTTCACCAGATGATAGAACTGAAGGAAGGGTTGGAACTTTCGGGGCTCAAGGAAACTGAGGCCCGAATGAGTTTCCAGCGATTCTTTAGGCTGTACAAGAATTTCTCGGGTATGACGGGGACCGGTAAGGAGGCCCTCGGTGAATTCTGGACTATTTACGGGTCCCCGGTCCTCTGCGTCCCGAACCATCGCCGCTGTCTTCGCAAGATTTCCATGCTCAGGATTTTCTCTACAAAGGAAAGCAAGCGAGTCGCCATAGTCCGTGAAGTGATGAATGTCCATGCGACGGGCCGCCCCGTGCTTATTGGGACGAAGGATATAGACGAGAGCGAAACGCTGGCCGAAATGATTACGGCTCTCGGGCTTGAATGCCGCGTCATAAATGCCGTGCGTAGCGACGACGAGGCCGCGATCATTGAACGTGCCGGACGCCTGGGCGCGATAACTGTCGCGACAAACATGGCCGGGCGTGGCACGGATATCAAGATACCGGACAAGGTAAAGAAACTTGGTGGACTGCACGTGATTGCCACGGAATGTAACCCGTCGTCCAGAATCGACCGGCAGTTGTTCGGGCGCGCCGCAAGGCAGGGCGACCCCGGCAGCGCAAGCCACTACGCAAGTTTCGAGGATGATGTGCTGCGCCGGAACCTGCCGGGACCGCTGTGGACCCTTATGCGGCATCTCGGACGGCTCTCTGCGCTCGCCGTGAGGTGGGCGCAGTATTCGGCGGGCAGAAAAGCGATGAAAAGTCGCCTTTCGGTGCAGCGGACAGACACCTGGCTGGAAGATTCTCTCGGCTTCAGTGGGAACGGCGTGTAGGACTGTGTAGAATCTACACATCGCCGTGACACAACTTTTACAAAAAATAATGCAACCCAGACAAAGTTTTTAGTTAGTTTGTACTCAATTACACTTTGTCCTTAATTTTTGTTTTTTCGTCGGAAACGGGCATTTTGGGTGATACGCTTTTGAAATTTTGGCGGTATCTTTGAAGACAAGG